>JAGLSW010000282.1 GCA_023135565.1 Candidatus Aminicenantota bacterium
TTTTATATCAGCCATGCAACTTTATATCATAAATAGTTTGTTTTTTCAAATATTTTGCCTCTGGCAGCCCCACGCGCGTGGGGTGGCGGTAAGCCGCTGCGCGGCAAGTCCCTGCCGGGGGCCAAACTTTTGAAAAAGTTTGAACAAAACTTTTCATTATTTAGAATCAAAATCAAAAACGCTGCCCTGCCTGGGCCCGGTTCATTTTTTTTTGAAGCGCCGCATTCACCGTGCCATATACTTCGTCCACGGTGATGGCTTTCATACACCTGTGATCGAGAGGACAATCCCGGTGCTTGCAAGGGGAGCAGTCTACCGGCTGATGAAGAACCGCTGCTCCCGTGTACAGCGGCGCAGTTTGCCGGGGGAGAGTAGGCCCAAATATAGCCACCAGCGGGATTTTGAGACTGGAAGCTACATGCATCAAACCCGAATCATTACTGATAAATACCCGGCATAGGGAAATAGCAGTAAGCGCTTCCCGCAGGGTCAATTGCCCACTCAGGTTGTATATATTATCCTTATTCTCCTCCCCTACTTCAGCGGTTATGCCGGAAATCTTCTCCCTCTCCCGGCCTGAACCGAAAAGCAATATCTCGAAATCCCTTTTTTCCTCCGCGAATCTCCTGATCAACCGGGCAAACCTGCCGGGCAGCCACTGCTTGGCACTGCCGTAAGCTGCCGAGGGCGAAATACCTATTAGGGCTTTCGAAAAATCGATCCCGAATTTCGATCCTAAGAGCCGGGTGACCGCACTCTTCTCAGCAGCGTCGATAATAAGCCCATCGGCATATTTTTTTTCTATCTTTTTCCCGGTAAAAACCTCGATCAGGTCTAAGTAAAAAAATACGTGATGCTTCTTGTTTTCCTTTCCGGGGAATTTGATCTTTTTTTCCAGCAGGAATCCACGCAAATCTTTATTATAGCCGGTTAACTTTTTTATCCCGGCCAACCTGAATAACAGCGCGGAAAAAAAGGAGTTGGTAAACAATATCCCCTGCCGGAAATTATATCTCTTTAATTCCCCGGCTGCTTTAAAAAGGCTCTTAAGATCGCTCTTATCGGGGATAGTTAAAATTTTGTTTATTTCGTCTATATTTTTATAAACTTCTTTTAGATAGGTTTTGGTAATTAAGATAATGTTATCTCCCGGCCGGCCGGCTTTTAACGCCCGCAGGGCGGGCAGCGACATAATACAATCACCGATCCAATTGGGCGATCTAACTACAATATCCATTCATACCGGTTTATTTTGTTAGAGGACTTAAAAGGAAGTCTAAGGAGTCTGTGCAGTACAAGTCGATGCCGGCAATTAATCGTCTTCGCCGTCCTCATCTTCGTCATCATCATCGTCGTCGTTCTTATCGTCGTCGTTTTTGTCCTGGTCATCATCATTTTCTACTTCTACTTCTTTTTCTACTTCTTCTTCTTCTACTTCGGGTTGTTCTTGATTTTCTTCTTCCGTATCATCGTCTTCTAAATCATCATCATCGTCCATATCTTTGAAAGACCCCAACAGTTCCTCTTCTAATTTTTCTAAGGCTGCCTCTTCCTGGTCCTGGGTTAACAGCATCTGTTCTTCATCAAAAACCTGGAAACTTACTTTGCCCTGGTAAATCTCCTCTAAAGCAATTGTCAGGGGATTCTCCGCATCTATATTGACTCTCTTTTTCGAGCCGCCTACTAATTGCATGGCTCTTTTCGCTGCTAAAATGGCAAGTCTAAATTTACTATCTACAAAACCGGGTGTTTCCACGATGTCCTCCTTGAAAGGAATTTTACTTATTGATTATACTAAAAATCAGGCCCTAAGTCAAGCACGACAAAAAAACCGCAGCGGCAGAGTGGAATGTTGGAAGAATGGAAGAATCCGGGAAGCCTGAGAGCTTCCCTCATCATTCATCACTCATAATTCATCATTACCAGTCTTTGTAGTAGGTGCCGTCTAAAGCCTTGCGTTCAGATGTCGTATATACATCCCATACGTTTTCACCACCCCAGGAAGTGGTATCATGCTTATCCTGGTATGACCTCATACCCCATTCATAAGTGCTGGTCATGGGATCAACGGGAATCTTCCTTAAAAATTTCTGTACGCGGTCCTCCCCCTGCTGATCTTCATATTCGACGCCTTTAACCAGTTCCTCTAAGGACTCCGGGTAACCATAGGTATCTTCATCATGTTCGATCTGGTTTTTTACAACAAATTTTTTATATTCATCGATGGCTGTGACAATGATGCGCAAATTCCTGCGCAGTTGAATTTCTCTTTCCCGCTTAACCGTAGTCTCCACTAAAGGTACAGCTACTACAGCCAGGATCGCTATGATAAAGACCACGATCAATAACTCGATCAATGTAAAACCATTAAGTCTTTTTTTGTTTTCCATGTTTTTTTATAATAGCGGCGGACAGTGTCCGCGCCTACCTGCGCGCCGCTGCACACAGGCAGGCCCTACAAAATAACAACATAAACGCCTTATTTTATCAAGAATTGCGCCTGCCCCGGTCACGATCCCGGTGGTCGCGATCACGATTCCGGTCGCGGTTATGAGCAGGAGGAGCGGATGGGGAATCAACAGCTTTCTTGCTTACCTTAACTTTATTTTCCTTATCGATGCCGATCACTTTTACTTCCATTTCCTGGCCCAGCCTGAAATTTTCATCCTGGATATTGGCGATTCTTTTATTGGAAAGTTCCGATATGTGACACAAGCCGGTAGTGCCTCTGAAGATTTCTACGAAAAGACCGTAATCCTCGATCCTGGTAATTTTTCCTTTGTATATTTTGCCCATTACCGCTACCTGGGTGATTTCTATGATTCTTTCTTTTACTTTTTCTCCTATTTCTTTGTTGGCGGCGGCAATGGTCACTTTTCCATCATCCTCGGAGTTGATCTTCACATTATACTCGGCGGTAAGTCCTTTTATGGTTTTGCCGCCGGGGCCGATCAGGTCTTTTATCTTCTCGGGGTTGATATTCATAACCAGTATAACCGGCGCATACTCCGACAATTTCTCCGCCGGCTCAGCAATAGCTTTCTTCATCTCCTCTAAAATAAATAAACGGGCTTTTTTCGCGTCTTCCAGGGTTTTGTCGATAATTTCATCGCTTAAACCGTCTATCTTAATGTCT
>JAGLSW010000283.1 GCA_023135565.1 Candidatus Aminicenantota bacterium
CATGACTTTTTACGAGACCATCAGAGGTGAAAAATGTACAACTCTCTTGTTTCAACTCAACAGCACAGGCAAGTTGAATCGAATCCAACGTTCTCAGGCCATTATTTCCATATTTTTTCAATAAATCAGATGCACTCTGAATAATATTAGAGTCTATCTTTATCCACTGATACTTATCGAAATCCTCTTCAAAAAAAGAGATTATAGTATTCCCAACGTTTTCAGTGATCTCTTTTTGTCTAATTTTTTTCCATATCGCCGATAAAAATTCTGTTTTGGCAATCTCGGACAGGTAGATTGCTTCAATATCTTTTGAAAGTCTTTTGGTCAACTCTTCAGAACCCGCTTCTGGATGATAGAGTTTTAAAACCGAAGATGTGTCAAGATAGGTTTTCATATAAAACTTCTTCTTTCTTCGATTACGGCATCGCTGAAACAGCCTTTATAGTCTTTTGAGATTTCCCTCGAACGCTTGAAAGAAAATTCATTAATATTTATTCTCTTCGGTTCCTGTTTCTCGATCTCTTCGAGAAATGTAACGATCACCCGGGTTTCCTTAGCAATGGCAACCTTCTCGTCAAGCTTAATTTCGCCTTTTTCATAAACGCCTCTTACTGACAACATGCAAATTCTCCTACCGTTATATTAATATTAATAAGAATATTTGTCAACACTTTGTCGATATTAAAATTCCTTTCTAAATTTATAATCTTATGAGATTTCCCTCGAACGCTTCAAAAAAAATCCATCGAAAGCCATTCTTTCCGGCTTTTCATTTCAAAAATAGGACTTTAGTTGTATAGGACTTAAAAAAAATAGTACCAAAAATAGAACTTTAGTCCAATTGATTTCCCGATTTTTTGGTTTAGAATTATAGTAGAAGTCATCTTAGGATTTAAGGCTTCTCTGGATTTTTTTTAGAAATTTAGCTGTTAAACGAAATGGTAGTTGTTGGCCGTTCAACTGTTGAAGTAAAGTTAAAGGGAAAACGAATTTTTTAGCACGAAAAAAACGAAAATTTTAAAAGAAGAGTTTAATTAACTGGGCCTAAACGTATAGAAAGCAGGGTCCAAAAAGCAATCGCTTTTTGGACCCTCTTCCATTTTTTGCCGGAGAGATATCCTAATGAGTTGATACATCTGTGGGAAAGCTCTATTCGTTTTATCAAGGCGAAGCAGGTAGATATATATCGACTGTAGTTTCTTTACCCTCTTCTGATTTGATCTCGATGTGTCCGCTGTGGTTTTTCACTATCGAATAGCAGGTGGTCAATCCAAGACCTAAACCTTTTTTTGTGGGATTATCTTTTGTTGAAAAATAGGGGTCAAAGACTCTTCCAAGATTGTTTTCAGGTATACCTTTCCCTTCATCCCGGATCGATACTTTCACATACTTCCCTTTTTGCATATGAAAATTGTTGTCAGATCCCAGGGTAATATCTTCTACCGTTATCTTTATTGTTCCCTTTTTTTTCTCTGTCATTGCTTCCACTCCATTGAGTAAGATATTTGAAAACATCTCCTCTAACAGGTCTTCATCACCGTTTATAGATATCCGCTTAATACTGTGATCGAGATCGTAAGATATATCGAGATTTTCCGGTACTGAAACTTTATTAATTCCTTTTTTGATAGTAGTAGAAAATTTAATATTCTTTCTAATTAGTGGATTTCCTTTAAAAATATTGAGAAATTTCTTTGAAAGGTCACCGGCTGTAAACAAGTTTTCCCTGGCTTTTTTTAATAATGGCGCACAGATTTTTTCATCAATTTCGCATCTTTTCATTGCCACTTCTATATATCCATTCACTATATTAAGTAGATTGTTGAAATCGTGGGCAATTCCTTCCGCGAATGTAGAGAAAGCTTCCAGTTTTTTCTTTTTTAGAATTTCAGCTTCCGTTTTGTGCCTGAAGAGGGCGATCTCAATATTACAGTGTAACTCTCTTTCCTCCACCGGTTTTATAATGTAACCATAAGGTTCGGTGACTTTAGCGCGTTGAAGGGTTTGTTTATCTCCGTGAGCTGTGGTGAAAACCACCGGTATATCGAACTGGCGCCTGATTTCTTGGGCTGCTTTTATACCGTCAACTTTACCTCTCAATTCGATATCCATCAATACTAAGTCAGGTTTTCTATCTCCAGCCTGGCGAATCGCTCCATCCGCTGTAGATGCGATGCCTACTACAGCATAGCCTAATTTTTTCAATGTTTTCTTCATCCCATCCGCTAAGATGGCCTCATCTTCGACTATTAATATGCTCGCTTTTTCCATTATTTGATCTCCTTTTTTTTATTTCATTTTTCTTCATTGAATGTAATTATAAATCGTGTCCCTGTGTCTCTTTCAATTGAAACCGATGCTTCTAATTGGCGGGACAAAATGTTAACCAAATGAAGTCCAAGGGTTGAAACTTCCGATAGCTCCAGGCTCTCGGGTAAACCAACCCCGTTATCACTAACTATCAGTGTAATAGCATTATTATCCCCAGAGCGTAACCGGATAGTGATTTCACCATCAGGGTCTCCCGGGAAGGCGTACTTAAGGGCGTTTGTAACCAGTTCGTTGATAATCAGGCCGCAAGGTATTGCGTCATCTATATTCATGGTGATGTCATCTATATTGCAGGTAATTTTAACTGGTTTCTGATCTTTTCCATAAACTGATCTCAGATGATTTATTAGATTATTGATATATAATTCACTGTCGATTTCGGCAAGTTCATCAGATTGATAGAGGGTTTCATGGATGAGAGCCATGGATTTAACGCGGCTCCTGTTGCTTTCGATCGAGGCAAGGAATCCAGGGTCTTCAGTGGCATCTGATTGCCGATTGAGAAGTTCATAGATAATGGCAAGATTATTTTTCACCCGGTGGTGAATTTCCTTAAGTAAAACTTCATTTCTATTTAGCGATGATATGATTTGCTCTTCCGCTTGTTTACGTTCTATAGCCATTGCGATTTGTTCGGAAACAAAAACAAGCATATCTTTATCTTTTTCCGTATACCTTAGACCTTCTTCATAGGTCTGTACTGCCAGTACGCCGATCACTTTGTTTTCCCTTGTTTTTAGTGGAACTCCGAGCCAGTCGATACATAGAGGACCCACAATCTCTATTTCCCCACGCTTTGCTAAATCTTCGACTACTTCGGGCGGAGCAAGAATGGGGTCACCAGTTCTTAAAACATATTCAGTCATACCCTTGCCCACTTCTCGGGGTGAAGGTTTTTCTTCTTCCTGGTCGATAAAATAGGGGAAACTTATAGTCTGATTTTTTTCGTCGTAAAGTGCAATATAAAAATTATTCGCCGGGATTAAATTGTTGATTATCTCGTGGATTTTTAGGTACCATTCTTCGAGGTATTGAACGGAACCGACTGCTTCGGAGATATTGTAGATGGCCTTTTGAACTTTCTCCAACCGCTTTCGCTCGGTGATGTCTATAAATGAAATCATTGTGCCGATGGGTTTCTTGATTCTATCCCTCACAAGGCTTGCTGACAATAATACATCAAACTTGGAACCATTTTTTTTTCTACCTAAAAGCTCCCCTCTCCAACTGCCTTTTTTATTTAAAGCTTCAAATACTATTGAAGCCTCATCCTTGTCCGCGCAGAATTCCTTTAAATTTTTTAAAAGAACCTCATTCTCTTTAGTATATCCCAACAATCGTAGAAAGGAATTATTTATATAATTTATATCACCTTCAAGATCGGTAAAGGCAATTGCATTTATTGAAGAATCGAGTGCATAGTCTTTTATCATTCTTTCGATATTTACTAAGTAATCATGTAAAAGCAAGGCCATTCGTTCTGCGATAATCCTGGCAATAGCAGTTCGTTTCTGGCCAAAATGATTCTTTTCTTTTTTGTAAAGTCCCAATCTCCCGATACAGCGGTTTTGGAAGATGAGGGGTTGAAAGCAAAGGGATTCGACGTCCATTATTAATTCTGCCTCTTTCCCGGGTAAACTTTGGCGAAATTCCATTACCCCGCGATTCGAGGTGGCATTTCCTAAAATTTCTTCCCTCCCGGAAATAATAACCCGCACAGAAGGCACATTTCGGGAATTCAAAGTTAGTTCTTGGGGAAGTACATCGTTATATTTACCTTTTCCGATGGGCAATAACCTGGCATCATTTCCGTCTCTATAACGAATGTTTACGCTGTCGCTTTTGGTGAGACGATGGACCTCATCGACTAATATTTGCAGCCTGCTCTCCGGCGTACTTTCCCGGATGATCAAATTGTCAATTTCTGAACCCATTTTTTCAATTTCAGGAATCTTTGTCTTTTTTTCTTCGGATTCGAGAGCTTTTAAGGCTTCTACCGCATAATTTTTTACAATATCAAGTCCATCTTCGGTGCATGGTCTGCCATTTTTTATTGAATTGACCGATAATAATCCTAAAAGGTGTTCTCCT
>JAGLSW010000284.1 GCA_023135565.1 Candidatus Aminicenantota bacterium
GAAAAGAAAAATCAAAGCTTTTGTAGGGGGGCTTTTCGCTTTTTTAAACAAAAGTTTTGTTCAAGCTTTTTCAAAAGTTTGGCCCCCGGCAGGGCCGCCGGAGGCCCCGCGGTGTGGGGTGCCTATTAGGGGCTTTCGAGTAACAGAAAAGTGTATCGCTCAACAAAAGTTTTTGGAGGTGTCGGAACCTTTTTTCAAAAAGGTTCTGACCCGCCGGAGGCCCCGTGGCACGGGGAGCCTATGAGGATTAAGGAGTAAAAAATGATTGAAGCATTATATGAAATTGCAAAAATTCAAAAGGCGGAGAATTTTTTAGACGAGTATATCGAGGCTATCGGTCGCGGTTATCAACATGTGTTCAAGATTATTTTTAATATCGACGATATAGAAAATATGAATTATAAAGAGATTGGGTATGAAGACTTCAAGACTGAGAACAAGTTAAAATACATGTATAAGAAAGGCGGTTCAAGGGGCAGTGACAGCACCCCGATTTCTAAGATCACGACTTTGGCGAAAACCTTTTCCCAGAAGATTTGCGGCTCTGCAAAAGCCTTTGCCAAAAATAACGCATCGGCTCTCGATGAAGATGAAAAATTATTTCTCACCAACCTGGATAACTGTTTGAACTCGAATAAAGAAAGAATATTGGCTGATTTGTTTACTTTAACGAAAGACCGTATGGAAATTCTAAGCGAAAAAGAGGGCATAAAAGATGGTGGGGTTTTAACGTTGGCTTTCGAGAAGAATGACAGGGTTTTGTATATCGGTGATATAGAGTTATTTAGAGATACGTTTGTAAACCAGGAAAAGGCCGCATATAAATCCTATTATTACAGTAAGTCAAGAAATGAAGAAAGTAGAAGTTACGATAAGTTGTGTTACCTCTGCCGGGAAAAAAAAGGCGAGGTATGGGGGCAGGTGGGCACTTTTAAATTCTATACCATAGACAAAGCCGGTAATGTTGCCGGCGGTTTTAACCAGGAAGAAGCCTGGAAAAATTACCCTGTTTGCCCTGAATGTGCGATCATTTTAAATAGAGGGAAAAAATATATAGAAGAAAATTTAAGACGCAGGTTTTGTGGATTCGATTACTTCATTATACCCCAGTTGGCGATCAGCGGCGAAGAAAATTTAGATAGTGTGCTGGGCAGGCTGCGCAGAGAGCCGGGTTTTACTCTATCTGAGAAAAAAGCGGGACAGATCGAAAAAGCGGAAGAGAGAATCATTAAAGAGTTATCTAAGGAGGGAAACCAGGTTAATTTTAACCTACTTTTTTTCAAAGAGGAGCATGGCGGTATTGTGTTTAATATATTACTTTATTTACAGGAGATTGCGCCGACCCGGTTCAGGAAGCTAATAAACGCAAAAGATGAAGTGGATAATAGCGACGAAAAAAAATATAAATTATTTGAAGATGTGACGACCAAAAAAAATGATGTAATAAAATTCGATTTCAGGTTCGGTTTAATCAGGAATTTTTTCCTCAATAGCAAAGAGGAAGGGAATTTCGATAAAGATTTTTTAGCTGTAGTGAATAATATATTTTTAGGGAATGACATATCTTTGGAATTTCTATTAAAAAGATTCATGGCTAAAATTAGGAGAGATTTTTTGAAAGACTATCCCTTCAATTTTCAGACACTCAGAGCATACAAAATATTATTGTATATAGATCAAATTAACAATTTAAAACGCAGGAGGTTTAAAGTGAGCGATAAGACACAGCCATACCGGGATTTTTTCGATGAAAATACGCTGCTCGATGAGGACACTAAACGAGCCGTATTTTTAGAAGGCGTCCTGGCGGAGAAATTATTGATTATTCAATATATTGAAAGAAAGAGCAAACCATTTATGTCGAGGTTGAATGGTCTTAAGATCGACGAGAAAGTTGCCAAAAGGCTGCTGCCGGAAATGGTTAACAAATTGGAAGAGTACGGCAGTAACGGCAAAAGTCTAAAAGACCTTGAAGAAGCAATCGGGCTAAATATGTTAAATGCCAATTTCTCAAAATTTTCGGTAGATGAATTGAGTTTTTATTTTACCCTGGGGATGACCCTGGCGAACAGGGTTTTGCCAAAAAAAACAGATCAAAAAGAGGAGAATTCAAATGACTAAATTAGTAGAAAAAAGGAGTGAAATTTTATTTTGTTACGATGTGACGGACGCCAATCCCAACGGCGATCCTATGGATGAAAACAAGCCCCGTATAGACGAAGAGACCGGGATTAATATAGTAACCGATGTCAGGCTCAAAAGAACGATAAGAGATTATCTCTTCGATTATAGGGGCTATAATGGCACGAACGGCAAGGATATCCTGATCAGGGAGATAAAAGAAGAAAACGGCATCCAGGACGCAAAGATGAGGGCAGAGGATTTTATAATAGTTGACGGGAAAAAAATCGACAAGAAAGCTGTCAAAAATCATATCGCCAAAGACAAGCCCAAAGACAGCGAATTGTTGGAAAAAATGATCGAGATAATAGACAAGAATATAAAAGAGCAGTGCATAGACATTCGCCTTTTTGGGGCAACCCTGCCTATTGAATTTAGCACCAAAGAGAAATCCTCTATAACCTATACCGGGCCGGTGCAATTCAAGATAGGCAGGTCGCTGCACCCGGTGGAATTAAAATTTATAAAAGGTACCGGCGCCTTTGCCTCTCAACCAGGGGCCGGGCACAAAACCTTTAGAGAAGAATATATTTTACCTTATTCTTTTATCGCTTTTCACGGTATTATCAATGAGACCGCCGCGGCACATACAAACCTTTCCGAAGATGATTCCGCTGAACTTTTAAACGCCCTGTGGAACGGCACAAAAAACTTGATCAGCCGTTCTAAATTCGGCCAGATGCCCCGGCTGTTGTTTAGGGTTATTTATAAAGACAGGGGCTTTTTTATAGGCGATCTCGAAAAAAGAATACAAATCAGCGGCATTGAAAATCCTTTAAAAATAAGAAGTGTAAAAGATTTTACCCTGGATATATCGAACCTGCTTGCCCTGTTCGATAAGTATGGCGATAAGATCGAAAGTGTGGAATATATGGTTGATGACACTCTAAAACTAAGCGGCGAACTGCCCGGTTCATTTAATCGAATTAAGCTGTTGGCTTAATGGATAAGACCATGAACGTTTCAGTGTTTGATATTTTTGCCGATTTAGGGCACTTCAAAGCGCCCTATACCACCACCTCGCCCATAAGCCTGCCTGTTCCTTCCAAAACAGCGGTATACGGGATTATCGGGGCAATTATCGGCTTAGATAAAAAAGAATATCTTTCATCTTTCCAGGTAGACGACTGTAAGATTGCTATCGGCGTAAACAGGCCCATAAGAAAAATCTATATTTCCGAGAACCTGATAAACACGAAAAATGTCAACAAGAGTGTAATGTTCGCCCGCTTGAACTCCCGAAAAAAAGCCCCCCGCACCCAGGTGAAAATCGAATTTTTAAGAGAACCGGGTTATAGAATTTACATCAACCACAAAGACGAAAACCTGTTAAGGAAACTCGACGGCTTACTCGAAGAGCATAAGTCGGTTTATACTGTATCTTTAGGTCTTTCCGAGTGCCTGGCAAACTTCGAGTACAGCGGTTTTTATAAACTTGAAAGCGTCGAAAACAATTGCGAATTTGTAAGTTTTGATTCGATCGTACCCCTGGAAGCGATCCCCTCAACCGCTGATGTAATATTTGACGATAACAGGTATTACATCAGGGCGCATATCCCCTTAGAGATGAAACCGGACCGGGAATTGCTCAAAACCGGGGATTTCTTGATAGAAGCTAACGGGGAAACCATTAAAGCAAAGGTAAATGCATATTATAAAATATGTGAATTGGGAAAAAACATCATGTTATTTTGACACACAGAGGCGGGCGCGTGCCCGCAACCCATGAACGTAGGCGAAACGATTTCTTCTTTTTTAGAAAATCTTCGTGAAAAAACAAGATTTTTCCCCATCAGTAGTACAGAGAGTAAAAAGTGATCTACTATTCCCATCCCGGCAAAGAGCTTAAACAACACCTGGAAAATGTAAAAAAGATCGGCATAGATGTCTTTGAAAAAAAGAGCAAATTAAATTTCTCTTACAGCAAAAAGGATTTAAGTCTTTCGTTGTCCTCTATGCTTTTCTATCACGACATCGGCAAAAGCAGTGATTATTTCCAGGAGTATATTAGCAGCGCCATTAACGAAACCCCCTACAAAGGCAAAACCGATCTGAAAAGTCACGCCCTTATCTCGGCAGTATACGCATCTTTCAAAATCCATAAACGCCTGACCGGCAGGGCAAAAGAAATTCTCCCGGTAATCGTTTTTGCCTGCATATGTAAGCATCACGGCAATCTCGGCAGCCTGGAAGATATGACCACCATCACCCCAAAAGAAACCAGGTTATTGGAAAAGCAGTGGGAGAAACTACACTTGGAAGCCGTAAACGAAGAAAAGGAATTTGACTTTGAAGAAGCAGAGGAGTTTTTTTACGACTTAGATGAAAAAGTACCCTCTATACAAAATAGCATGGAGAACTACCTGTTGTTGAATTTCTTTTTTTCCATACTCACCTACGCGGATAAGAACGATGCTATATTCGACCGCGCCGTTCAAGGAGGTTCGTTTGACGGCAGTCTCACCGGCATCGTAGATAATTATAAGAAGCAGAAGTTTTCGAGCAGCGCAAATGACAAAACCACGGCAATAAATCGTACCAGGAATGAGATATATGAATTATGCGGAAAAAGTATAAATATTATTCGGGACAACGCACACAAAAGGAACCCACCTGATGATAGGGCAGGTGAAATAAGCCCAAAACATGAATCACCGCCCTCATGTAACCGCATTTTTTCTATCAACGTGCCTACAGGCAGCGGTAAAACTTTGACTGTTATCGACACAGCCTTGAAAATGATCGCCTCCGATGCCACCTTAAAGAGAATTATATATGCCCTACCTTTCACCTCTATAATAGACCAGACCGCGCAGATAATGAAAGAGTTATTCGACCTTAACAACCTGGACAGCCGGGAATACCTGTTGGTTCACCACCATCTCAGCGAAGCCGAAATCGCCATGTCCGAGGATACTTTTGCCGGTGATAAAGCCCAATTCATCATTGAAAATTGGGAAAAGCCTTTTATTTTGACCACTTTCTGGCAATTTTTCAACACTCTTATATCCAACAAGAATCAACTATTGCGCAAATTTCACAATATCGCCGACAGCGTAATCATACTCGATGAAATACAAACCCTGCCCTATGAATACTGGAAGCTGGTCAATGAAACCTTAAAAAAACTGACCTGGATATTCAATTGCAAAATTATACTCCTCACCGCTACCATGCCCATGATCTTTTCTTCTTCCGCCGGGGAAATAACGCACCTGGTAGATACGGAAAAAAGGGAAAAGTACTTCAAAAGTTTTTCCCGCTATCAACTGCAAACCATCGCCGGTTTAAACGATATAACCCTGGAAGAGTTATTTGCAATAGCCCGTGAGCAAATCGAATCGCAGCCTGATAAAAGTTTTTTGTTTGTTTTTAACACCATTAAAAGCAGTAGAATTTTTTTTGAGAAAGTGACCGCTAATTTTAGCGCCCGGGAAAAAATATATCTCTCTACCAACATATTGCCCGCCGACAGGAAAAAAAGGATAGAGAAAATAAAAAAGGATAAAAACCGTAAAATAGTAGTTTCCACTCAATTGATCGAAGCAGGCGTAGACATCGACCTGGATATTTTGTACCGCGATTTTGCGCCCCTCGACTCCATCGTTCAAGCCGCCGGCAGGTGTAACCGCAACAACAAGCAGGAAACCGGCCAGGTATATCTTTTCTCATTAAAGAAGCAAGGAGCAAAACGGAAAGACAGTAATTATATTTACGAACATCATTCACTGCTCCCCACCGTCAAGTTGTTCGAGGAAATTCCCGCCTTTAAAGAAAGTGATCTCTTGTTGGCTATAGATCGTTATTACCGGAATGTAAAGGAGATGATCTCAGATAAAAAATCTGCTGAGTTGATAAAAAACATAGAATTTTTAGAATATGACGAAATATACAGCAATTTCAATTTGATAGAATATATGCCCACGGAATTGATATTTATAGAGAATGACAGCGCGGCATCGCAAGTGCTAAAAAAATTTACCGCCCTATTAGAGATCGAAGATAGGTGGGAACGAAGAAACGAGTTTTTAAAGATAAAAAGAGATTTTTACAATTACACTTTATCGGTAAAATCCACCGGCCGGGAGGAGCGAACCGGCATCGCCAATTTAGAGGGATTCGGCTGTTTTAGTATTATAAACAAAGATATAGCGGCAAATTTTTATGATGAACAAACCGGTTATTATTTACCCGACCAGATCATATTTTAAGAGGAAATCATGGAATTAGTATTCACCACCCCCGGCGCTTATATAAGTGTTAAAGACGGGCTTTTCGCCATCAAGACCGGGGAACAAAAAACCGCCGTCGCACCCGCTAAAGTAGACAGGATTATACTGACTACCGAAGCCGTGATTACCACAGCCGTTATCAAACTGGCAGTGGAAAATAATATCGACCTCATCGTCTTAGAAAGGAACGGCGACCCTGTAGGCCGGTTCTGGCATTCCCGTTTCGGCTCCATCACCACCATCAGGCGCAAACAACTGGAACTGCATATGAATGAAAAAGGACTCGATTTTGCCAAAGAGTGGATTGTCGCCAAATTAAGCAGCCAGATCGAATACTGCAAAGAACTGGCAAAAAACAGGAAAACCCTGCATGACGGGCTGTTGGAAAAGCTCTCTACTTTAGAAGCCAACCGCGAAAAACTAACCGCCCTATCCGGCAGTGTAGAAGAAAAACGGGGCACTATAACCGGGCTTGAAGGCAGCGCTTCTAAAGTCTACTTTGAAATCCTGGCCCTATCTATCCCCGAAAAGTACAGGTTTAGCGGGCGTTCGCGGCAGCCCGCCCGGGACCCCTTTAACGCCTTTTTGAATTATGCTTATGGCGTTTTATATTCGATAGTTGAGAAAGCCTGTATTATTGCCGGTCTCGATCCTTACATCGGGTTTCTCCACACCGACAATTACAACAAACCCTCACTGGTTTTCGACGTGATCGAGAATTTTCGTATTTATGCCGACCGCGTGATATTTCGACTTTTTAGTAAGAAGCAGGTTAATGATAAGATGTTCGACCAAATTCCCGACGGATTCACCTTAAACAAAGAGGGCAAGCGGCTGTTGTTCGACGAGTACAACAAATATTTAGAAGAAGTGGTCCACTACGGCAATAAGAACATGAGCCGCAGCAATACAGTGCAGGCATTTTGTCATAAATTCGCCAATTCTTTGATCCAGGAGTAAAAAAATGAACGTATGGGTAATATATGATATTGCCGGCACCAAATCCGGTGATACAAGGAGGAGGAAAATAATCAAAGAGATCGAAAGCTTCGGTCTATACCGGGTGCAGAAATCGGTTTTTTTGGGCAATATCGAAAAAAACAGGATAGATGAGCTGGTAGTTTTTTCCGAAGATTTAATTGAAGAAGAGCATGACAGCGTTTATATTTTTCCCATGTGCAAAGAGGATTTTGAAGCAGTCAAGGTGATCGGCAGAGGCTTCGATAGTGACCTCGTAACCGGAAAGATCGGTTCTTTGATTTTTTGATAGCAAACGTTTATGAATTTCTCTGAAAATAAAATTTTAATCAGCGCCTCGCAATTAATCGAGTACTGGTATTGTCCCCGGTTTATATATTTTATGAATGTCCTGGGAATTGCGCAGTATGAAGAGAAAAGGATAAAGGTTTTAAAAGGCCGGGAAGTGCATGAAAAGAAAGCGCTGCAGCCCGGATATTTGCGAAAGAAATTAGGAGTTATTCGCCAGGAGAAGAATATTTATTTAAGCGACCCCGGTTATGGTATATGCGGAATAATCGACGAGGTATTATTTTTTGAAGATGGCCGTATCTCGTTATTGGATTATAAGTTTGCCTATAATAAGCACAAGTTTAAGACCCAGTTTTTGCAGAGTGTTTTTTATTCCCTGCTCATAGAGAGCCATTACCGGGCAAAAGTCGAAACCGGTTATGTTGTTTACACCAGGGACAAGAATAAAATTGTGCCCTACGGCATTACCGGCAAAGATAGGCAAGCGGTGCTCGATTCTATCGAAAAGGTTAACCTGATTATTACCCGCGGATTTTATCCGAAAGGAACGAAGTACGGGAAAAGGTGTGGAGATTGTGCATATAAGCGGATATGCGTACAATGAAGCCGGGAACCGGGAAAATTTTCTTATGTCCAATTTCTGGAAGGAGCCGGGAGCGTCTTTCGGAAACTGCCTATATAAGATGGTTTTTCGGCTTAAAAGTGGACGCAAAAGGGCAAAAAAGGGGTAAAAAACGGTGATTTTTCTTATAAAAAAGGCAAAAAAAGTGTTGTCAAGAAAGAGTGTATATGCCCGATATATAAGGGAAGTTGCTAAAAGTGCTCTTTAAGTGGTACTTCC
>JAGLSW010000285.1 GCA_023135565.1 Candidatus Aminicenantota bacterium
ATTGCAGGGCCGCCGGAGGCAAAATTGATAATAAACGAAATAAAAAAAGGAGCAAAGAATGAAAAAAAGAATTGTTCAAACAGCGGTTGTTTTAGCTATAGCAGCCCTTATGGGCATGCTTTCCCCCCTCTTGGCCCAGGAAAGAGTGCAGGAAAGAGTAGACGTCAGTTGGTGGGTAATTCCTTTATTTGCCGTGGACGCCGCCGGCAAATCCATTGCCGACTTGAAAGAAGAAGACATCGGGTTAATGTTGGACAAAAAGGAAATAAAGGAATTTATTCTTTATAAGAAGAGTTTTTCCGCGGCCACTGCCAAAGAAGAAAAAAAAGCGGGCCCCGCCGCCCCCCAGGACAAAAATAAGATGATTTTTCTTCTTTTCGATACTGCCCTCAGCACCAGGGAGTCTACCGAAAGGGCGCAGAAGATTGCCCGGGAGATCGTTTTAAAAGCGGACAAGCACAACCGTTTTATCGTGATGAAGATAAGCCCTAATGCAGGATTGGTCTATGCCGGCGGGCCGCTGAGCGATAAAAAACGTGTTTTGAATCTTATCGAAAAAGGGGTTTTGGTAAAAGGTATGGATGAGCAGTCGGTGCTGCGTCACGTGCTCGACGCCTCCGCCGGTGGAAGTCATTCCAAATATGAAGGCGATGAAGTGGGCAAGTTTTTAGTGCCCCATTTGAACCGGCCTATGAAACGGAAAAACATGAATTTTTTCAAATCTTTCGAGACCCTTTTTTATGCGGTTAACACCCTTAAGAGCAATAAATTCATCTACCTGTTTACCGAAGGGATAAGCAAAATAAGTATGATTGGGGATAAAGCCTCCACCTATCATTATTACCTGGAGAGGGTAGCCGACAATCTCAGCCAGAGCGGCGCGGTGCTGTTTATTATCAACCCCTCCGGCGCCGACCCCGAACAATCTTATATTTCCGGTGAAGATTCCTTAAAATACCTGGCCAAAGAGAGCGGCGGCAAATACTTAGAAGGAGCGGGCGAGAATATCGTGGACAGGATCGATAATATGCACCGCGCTTATTATGAAATCGGTTTTTCCGACCTGCCCGAATCCAAAAGAAACACCCGCCGCGTCACCATAAAATCGAAGCGTAAAGGGATAAAAATTCACACCCTGAGATCTTTAAAAGAGAAAAGTGGTTATGCGCAGATGAAAAAGATGGAAAAAGAGTTCCTGGCTTTGAATTTGATCGGCCAAAACCCCCTGTTCCAGCTTGCCTGTCCTGCCCGGGACATACAGGTGGATAAGATCGAACCGGCCGGGGAGGAGACTATTTATCATATCACCCTGCCGGAGATTTTTTCAGGTCGCAGCAGCGATCTATTTAGAATCCACATAAGCAAAAAATCCCGGCAAGCCGATATAGAGAAGCAGGCGCTGTACTGCCCGGACAGGAAAATGGTTTTAAAAATGAAAAACATAAAAGGCAAGGAGAACCATTTTGTGTTGTTAAACGGCGTCATCGAGTTAGCCCTGGTAGGCAGGTTCGATTATTTAGAGGATGGCGGCATCGCCGGTTTCAAAACCCTGGAGGACGGCAGTTTTGCGGTTTCCGGCATAAGTTTGCCGCAAGTGGAGTTCAAGCAGGCTACTTTATTTTTAAAGATCGAAGATTTTTTGCTGCGCAGTAACCCCGGCGGCCCCGCCGGCAAAATTCAAATTCATGTCAGCATCAGGAGCATGCAGGGTTTGGAATTATTCGACCAGGAGAAGACCCTGCTGCCGCGGAAAGAGGTAGTTACCGCATCTCTTCCTTTCAAATGGTTGGTCAAGGGGAAGTATAAGATCGTAGTGGAGGTCAAAGATTTATTGACCGGCAAGTCTGTTAGGAAGAGTATCCGGACCAGCTTCGAAGGTTAGAATCCGGGGACGGTTTAAAAAGCGCAGTGTGTTCTCTGCTGGGGCTGAATGCTGGGGCCTAAAAAAAAAGGCCGCAATGATATTGAATGTCTAATGTCGAGACGCGCCCCTGTTTTTTGTTTTAAGCCCGGGGAATATTTTTTTTCTCGAATTTCGTAACATATGTTACGGAAAAAACCGCTCCCGGCAATTATAATATTTTCTTCAAGGCAATCCGCGGAACTGAAGGAAGCAAGAACCGCCTGACGGTGGGGAATCTAAATATCTTCGCCGCTGCCGCCATATAACGGCATAACGGTTTATGTCAATTTTTCTTGACAGGTTGTAAAAAAAAAGATATAATATTCTGTGCCTTACAATGTCCTGGAGGTAAAATAAGATGATAGAAAAAAAGTTACGATGTAGATTAAAGAGACAAGAACATTTCATGTCACAGGGGTCAAAAAATGGTGAAAAAGCTATTATTAGTAGATGATGAGCGAACTTTTCTCGAAAGCCTGAAGGTCGGTCTCTCTAAATACAGTCATCTTTTCGAGACAGATATATGCTTCTCCGTAGACGAGGCCATAGAACTAACGGGCAAAGAAGAATACAACCTCATCATTGCCGGTATGATTATGCCGCAAAAAAACGGGGTCGAACTGGCGACCCACCTGCATACCGAGAGATTCAAAGGTAAATTAATGCTGATGGTCCCGCTGACCAATAAAAAAATATATCGAAAGATAAAAAAAGCCGGGATACTGGAAGTTATCCAGGTACCCTTAAATGATGAGTGGTTCCAGGAGATGCTGTTCGATTTTTTCGCCGAAGAAGAAGAAATCCCGGGAAATATCGCTTCCATCGACCTGGAGGCTTTAAGGAATATTGTCCTGGATATCGAAAACGGCAATATCGAAAGCAGCGAAGAAGACCCGGATACTCCGGGGAACGGCGGCAGCCCGGTGGAAAAAATCATCGCAGCCGCAGCCGCTTCCGAAGACATCGCCGACGTTGTGATCGTTAACAAAGACGGTGACCTGCTGGGCCATACGCCTTTCGATAACCCCAAAGAAACCGGGTCCCAGGTGCTCTTTTTGGGCACTAACGGCAGGCAAATCGGGGATACTTTTTCGATTTCTCCCCTGGTTTTCGGGTGCGTTTGACCTGGGTTCGCGAAGACTTACCTACCTGGATTGGGGCGAAAACTGGATCGGCCTGCTGCTGCCTACGCAGGCTTCGGTAAAGAATGCGATCGATGCTGTCCGGGAAATCACCGCGGCAGCGGGGCAAGAGGGGGCGCTGTGAAAGATTTGCTGAAAAACCTGGTAAAAGTACCGCGGGTAATAGGTGCATTCGTAGTCAATAATGAAGGAAAAGTGCTCAGCCGGGCGATGCCTTCTAAATACAGTCAAAAGATGGTGTCCACCGCCGCTTCTACTGCCTTCTTAAGTATCCGGGGGGTCAGGTCCTTAGATAAAAAAGCCGCCACCCTGGATTGGGAATTCGTCGGCCATAATTTTTTTGCCAAGGGATTCACCGGCGGGCTGGTGTGTGTCCTGGCCGAAAAAGATATATCCCTGCCGGTATTGAATATATCCCTGGGCGTGGTTATCGAAAGCCTGGAAGGAAAAATGCCGGAACGGGACGACAGTGGCGGCCCAGTGCCCGGAGCGTTGGACAGCGGTTTTTTCGACCGACTCGAATTCAACCTGACCAAATACATCGGGCCCATCGCCTCGATGATTATCGACGATGTGCTGGCTGAAATGAAAAAACCGAAAAAACATTTCACCGCGCCGGATGCAGAGGAATTGATCCGCAAGCTTGGAGAAGAATTTGAAAACAAAGAAAAGTATGGTAAGTTCAAAGAGACCATGCTGGGGATATTGAAAGAAATGTAAACTCTTATAGCGCTGTACCTGCTCCCCGGAGCAGTGCGAAAAGAGAGGACGAAAAATAGAATAGGTGAGCCATGTTTTATTATACCTGTGCCGATTTCGATATAGAATTTGCAAGGGGTTGCGAAGAAGAAATTTCTTCCGCCGCTGGAAAAGAAGAACTGGCGAAACACTTCTCCGGACACAAAAAATTCACCCTCCAGGTGGAGGGAAAGGAAAAAAAATGTATGGTAAGTTACTGTGACGGTTTTCCTATCGAAAAAGTGACACCGGAACTGTTGGAGAAAAAAGTGACTGCCGACATGTAAGTAAAACGTTTGCGGCCCGGGACAAGCCTTTCATTTACCGGGTCGAAATAAGGAGGCAATAAACGATGAATAACGGAAAAAAAGAAGACGAAAAAATCAAATGGCATGAGAAACTGTACACCCGCATGGCGCTGGTAACCATTGCCGCAGTGGTTATCCCGGCATTGATTATCGGGTTCATTGCCATATCCAAATCGCGGGATGCGCTTTTCTCCCGCGTAGAGGCCGCTCAATCTGAAACGGTAAAAACCTTAAAAAACCAGGTGGAGAGTTTTCTCTCCGGCGCCCGGGGCGATGTGTTGTTCCTCAGCCGGTCGCCGCTTTTCCGCGCCCTGCTCCGGGCCGGGAGCGCCGCCGGGAACAAAAATCTCGCCCAACTGCGCCGCCAGGTAGGAGAAGAATTCCTGGCCTTCTCGGAGAACCGGGGTTTCTATTACCAGGTGCGCTATATCGATGAAAAAGGTATGGAAATCGTGCGCGTCGACAATGACGGCAAAAATAGTTATATCGTGCCCCATGACAGGCTGCAGGACAAAAGCGGCCGCGGTTATTTCAGGGAAGCATCGGTCAAGGAAAACGGCGCGCTTTATGTTTCCGCACTGGACCTTAACCGGGAACAGGGGCAGGTGGAAGTGCCCTACAAACCGGTGATCCGCTATGCCACCCCGGTATTCTACCCAGGTAATGAAAAGAAGCGGGGCGGGATCGTAATCACCAACATTTATGCCCGTTTTTTCCTGGAGCCCTTGTGGAATGCCGGGGAAACCGATATTTATATGGTGAAGAACGACGGTTCCTTTGCCGCCCACCCCGATAAGGAGAAGATGTGGGGCAGTCCTGAAGATTTATCCCATGGCGCCGGTTTAAACAAAGAATTTCCCCTGTTGGCCGAAGAGGCTGCCGCCGCTGCCGGCGGGCAGTTACGGGCAGGGAAAAATTATTTTACTTTCCAGCATATAATCCAGGCCGGTACGCCCATTAAGTGGCTGCTTGCCGGAGGGCAGCCACTGGCTGAAATCATGTCCGTTGTGAACAAGTTCACCATGATATTTGCCGGTATTACGGCAGTCCTGGTTTTGCTATTTATTTTTGCCGCAATGTGGTTTGCTTCCACCATTACCCGGCCTGTGGAGCGATTGACCGGCGTGGCCGACAAAGTGAGCATGGGCGACCTGGATGTGCAGGTGGAGAGCAAAAGCAAAGGTGAGATCGGCAAGCTGGAAGGCGCTGTCGAACGCATGAGAATTAGTATGGTGTTGGCCATGAAGCGGATGAAGAAGATGTCCGCCAAAAAGTAAGACGAAAAAAAAAACGCCAAAATCGAAAACTTACCGCTTTTCAATTTTTAGGAGGCTAAGAAGAAAAATGAATAGGGAAAAAATACAGGAAAAAATACGGAAAAAAACCGCCGCGGTAGCCGCAGTGGTTTTGTTAGCCGCCCTTCTGCCCGGGCAGGCAGGCGCCGGGCAGGCAGGCGCCGGGCAGGAGAAGGGTAAAAAATACGAATTCTATGGAGACTTTCGTTTCCGCGGGGAGTACGATACCAACCGCAGCGAAGGCCGGGAAGGCCGGTTCCGCGAGAGAGTGCGGCTGCGGCTCGGCATTCTCTATAAAACCGGCGTTTTTACCCTGGGCGCGCGCCTGGTCACCGGGAATGCCGCTGACCCCAATTCCACGCACCAGACATTGGGAACCATGTTGAACCGGTTTTCCCTGTCCTTAGACCGTGCTTTCGTTACTTTCAAGCCCGGCAAAATTCCCCTGTGGATCACCGCCGGGAAGTTTTCCCATCCTTTCAAAACCGGCGGCATTTACAATGAGCTGGTCTGGGACGGGGATGTTTCGCCCGAAGGAATAGCCGCCGGGTACACCTCCGGCGGTAAAAAAATCAAATGGGGCTTGATTGCCGGGGATTACCGGTTAGTGGAGCGGAACAATGAAACCGACACGTCGCTGTTTGCCGGGCAGTTTTTCGTAGAAACCACGGCGTCGCGGATTGTTGTGCTGGCTGCCTGCGGCCTGTACGAATACCGTAACCTAAACGTAGACGGCCAGGCTTTCGCGGACAATGCCGGAAATTTTGCCGGGGAGCCGGAGCGGTTTGCTTCCCGGTTTTCGATAATGGATGCGCTGCTGCAAATCGGCGTCCCGGGCAGGAGGCCGGTTTTTTTCAGTTTGCAGTATTTCAAGAACTTCGCTGCTGTAGTGGACCGGGATGAAGGTTATGCCCTGGGCTGTAGTGTCGGCAGGACGCAGGGACCTGGGGATTACAAAGTTTACTATCAATACCAGGTAGTGGAGCAGGACGCGGTATTTTCGCCTTTTTCCCAGGATGATTTTTTACAGCAGACAAATTTCGGCGGTCATCTTTTCGGTGTCAAGTACAACGTCGCGAGCAGCGTGAACTTGAACCTCTGGGGACTATTGTCGAAAATGGATTTTCCTCGTGCCGGTGAGTACCAGGTAAGATTCAGGCTCGATCTCAATATAAAATTCTGAATCCGGTGCGCCCGGTTCATTTCTCAATCCGGGGACGGAATTTTCAAATTGGGATTTATTTCGCACTGCGGGTTTAGGATTTTCCGGCCTCTCCTATTTTTGACGTTAAGCGGGTCAGAGGGTAGGTACGCCGCGCGCGCCACCTCCGCGCAGCGGCTAATCGGCCCCCCCGTGCGTACGGGGCCGCACCTCCATCATATAAATGATCGGGATAAGGTTATTTTGATTTAGTTGGCGGTTACAACCAGTTCTCCATAGTCAGCCCTTCTATCCGGGAGAAGTGTTTCCGGTTATTGGTAATTAAAACCAAACCGTTAACTATACAAACAGCGGAAATAAGTATATCCGCATCTTCGATCAATTCCCCTCTTTTTCTCAGCGCTGCGTAACCCTGAGCAGCCTGGTCTAATACTTCTTTTGAGAGGTCCAGTATGCCGAAGGCATCACAAAATTTTTTAAATCTTTGTAATTTCGCCTTGCTATTTATTGCCAGCAAACCTCGATTTAATTCATAGTACGTGATCGGGTTGATAAAAAATTCATTACCCGCGGATAGTTTTTTTTTCAGCCTTTCATTAATCCGTTTATCTCCTTTTAAATAGTAACTGAAAATATCGGTATCAAAAGTAAAATTTTTTATCATAATTCGACTGCTGTTTTGCGGAGATTAATTCTCCGGCTGATTATATTATCAAACTCATCTAATTTTTCTTTGCTTTGGTCCGCTATAAGGCCGTTTAATTCTTCGACGGCCCGAAGTTTTGCTTGTACAGTAGATTCCTCTATCGGTTCATCTGCCGGTAACACGATAACCTCGACTTTGCGCTTCTTCATTTTTTGTGGAAGACGGATGATTCCATTCAGCTTACCAGGGTCGATAATTTCTTTTACACATTCCATAATTTATCTCCATACAGGATAGTTTTTTCATTTTTTTATTTGCCGGGTATTTAATACCATGAAATGAATAAGAATTCAACTATAATCTTACCACTCATTCCACCCCTCTGGAATTGCAAAAAAAAGAACTGTGTATTTTTGGAATATTCAGTACCTGAAACCCAACATCCATAGGGGCACCACATTATCGAATGGAATCTCGGTGTCGTCCCGCAAAACAAAATCGGATTTCTTCCTGACCTTCTTCTTACCCCCGATCTCCAACTTTAAATCCCGGTATAAAAAATCCCCTTCCTGCCATTTTGCTTCCTTCTTTGCAAAATCGTTCTGCTGTAGAACGATTTTGCCTGTTTTTCGTTCTACGACAGAACGATTTTCGCCTAATTTCGTTCTACGACAGAACGATTTTCGCCTAATTTCGTTCTATGGCAGAACGATTTTCGCCTATTTTCGTTCTGTGACAGAACGATTGTACCATAAAATGGTTGTCCTGTAAAATTTCGGCATACGCGACCCCGTTTTATTCTTTATTTGACTAAAAGAGAACTGCATGGTATAAATTTAACCTTTACGTATAAGCTTGAAATCTTTTGGAGTAACATGAAAAAAATAAAACGAATAAATCTACTGATTACTGTTTTTCTAATTGCCGCCTGTTTAGGACTAACCCACTGCTCCTCCCGGTCAACCCCCCAAACCCAACCCGCGGTTGGCACACCGGCAAAGCAGCAAACCACAGGCGCGGAAAATAGCCGCACGCAAACCGGGACACTGGGCGAAAATATCGAACCCGCTGCTAATGATACCGAAACAACCCCTAATGAACTATTAGAACAGGCCCTGGCAGCCTGCCAGGACGCCCAAACCGCCTGGGAAGAAGGAGATACCGATTCGGCTTTAGACGCATTGGATGAAGCCTACAACAATATCATAAAAGTAGAGGTTTCCCAGGAATCGCCCTTGATCCAGGAAAAAAACAACCTGAGACTGATGATTGCCCAGAGAATCCAGGAAATCTACACCTCCCGCTCCAGCAAGGTCATTAATAATCACCAATCTATCCCTTTAGTGGAGAACAAATATGTGCTGGCGGAGATCAAGCGTTTTCAAACCAGTGAAAGACAATCTTTTCTGGCTGCTTATAAACGCTCCGGCAGGTATCGTCACATGATCGTCAAGGAACTAAAAAAAGCCGGGCTACCGGAAGAACTCTCCTGGTTACCTGTGGTGGAAAGTTGGTTCAAAGTGCGCGCCTATTCCAGGGCCAGGGCTTTGGGACTGTGGCAATTTATCTCTTCTACCGGGTACCGCTTCGGGCTAAAAAAAGACCGCTGGGTAGACGAAAGAATGGACCCCGTAAAAGCCACCCGGGCTGCGGTTAAATATCTCGATGTACTGCACTCTCTTTTCGGCGATTGGACGTCGGCCTTAGCTTCTTATAACTGCGGTGAATTCCAGGTGCAGCGGGTGATTCGCGCCCAGCGCATCAATTATTTAGACAATTTTTGGGACTTGTTTGTCATGCTGCCCGGGGAGACGGCCCGTTTCGTGCCCCGCATTATCGGCACCATACTGATTATCCAAAACCCGGCAAAATACGGTTTCGAGCTACCTGATCCCGACCCGCCGCTACGTTATGAAATCGTTCTTATCAACAAAGCGGTTAAGCTGTCTACTTTATCGCAGATATTAGGATTGCAGGGGGACGAATTGGCTGCCCTGAACCCGGAACTGCGGCATAATGCCACCCCGGACCGGGAATACCACATAAAAGTCCCGGATGGTTATGGCCGCCGCACCCTGACTGCGATTCCTTCGCTTTCCCGGTGGATTCCCGCAGCCGCCAGTTATGTTATTCATCGTGTGCGCCGCGGCGAAACGGTTTCCGGCATTGCCCGCAGGTACCGCACTTCGGTTTCCGCGATTGCCCGTTTGAACCGGCTGCGGCGGAATTATATGATCAGGCCCGGGCAGCGGTTGAAAGTGCCGTCCCGGGGCGGCAGGGTTTCCCGGTATGCTCCTTCCCGGCCCAAAGATTTAAAACCCAGGAAAAGTAAACCCGCCGGAGCGGATGCATATATTGTACAGCGGGGCGACACTCCTTACACTATTGCCCGGAAATTCGGCATGAGATTAGAGAAATTATTATCTATAAATGGATTAGGGCGCCGGTCGCGGATTTACCCCGGCCAGAAGTTGTGGGTGTCCTCGAAGAAATAGCCCCGCGGTGCGGGGAGCCTATAAGCGGCTTCGC
>JAGLSW010000286.1 GCA_023135565.1 Candidatus Aminicenantota bacterium
GGCAGGGCAGCGTTTTTGCTTCTACTCGCGTGGGGAGGCAATAAGCAGCGGGTGAGCGTTTTTGATTTTAACTAAACAAAAGTTTTGGTCAAACTTTTACAAAAGTTTGGCCCCCGGCAGGGCCTGCGGAGCTAATAGGTTGGGTGCGCCGCACCCCCGGAGGGAAAGTGATTTTATGGCAGCAGTGATGTTACCCAATTCATTACCCAATTATATAGGTATTACCCAATTAAGATAACCCGGTTTTTTCCCAGCGAGCCTTTGGACCTCTCCCTGAACAATGGAGTTTCCCCTGCTTTCGCATAAAACTGGAGCCGGTGCGCTGGGATGTGCAAATTTGTGAAAAAAAAGGGGATAGGCCAAATTCTATAGAGGGATGGGATTACAGGCAGCGAATCCGCAGGCACTGCCGATCTTCAGGATTAACTTTAAAGGTATCGGCTAACGGGGAACCTACCGACCAAATAAGACGGCCATCGCCATTCGATACAAGCGGACATAAATTCCTCAGTTCGGCGGGGAAACCGGCTTCCCGGATCATCTCGAAAACACGCAGGTTCAAAGTAGAATTCAACTTGATATACCTGTCCCCTTTTCGGGGCGACCTGATCGTTAAAGGAAATTTCACCGTGGATAAGGGGAGCAGCGCTTCGAAATTCGTCCCGGGTTTCCCGGGGCAGGGGGTCTCTTTCTCGATCATTATTTTTTTCCCGGTTTCGCCGATTTCTAAAATACAAGCTGATTCTACCATATAGTTGTAGTCCGGGATAGTGAGGCTCTTCGGGTAGATATAACCTTTGTGAAATTTTAGTTCTAAACCGGGAATGGCAATGCCCTTAGATGTCGAGATACCGGACAGGATGTTCTCCACATGGGCGAAGTCGATATCCAGCAGGTCGCCTTTCAAGCGGCGGATATATTCTCTCAAAACAAAACGCTGCACAGCAGGGTGATTCTTTTTTATAACTTCTACCGGCAAAATTTTATTTACGATCAAGTTCTCCGCAAGGATCTTCTCCGCCAACTTTTTGAAATAATCATACTCTTCCTGGATCATATAGACGGTCCTGGCAACATGATCGTCGATATGAGGCTCGATTTTTTCTATCTCCGGCATCAACACATGGCGAATCCTGTTTCTTAGAAAAACCTGCTGTTTGTTGGTATAGTCCCGGTAATATTGGATATTATTTCTTTCTAAAAAAGAGAGAATATCTTTCTGCGTAAAAATGAGCAGCGGCCTGATCATTTCTTCGCCCACTTTGCTGTAGATGCCGCTCAATCCCCGGCTGCCGCTGCCCCGGAAAAGCTTTATAAAAAAAGTCTCGGTCAGGTCCGATTTGGTATGGGCAGTGGCGATTTTGGCGTTCGGGCGCTTAGACGCCACCTTTTTTAAAAAGCGGGTGCGTAAAATAGAAGCTGCGTTTTCTAAGTTTAGTTTGTGTTTGTTTTTATACTCGATTACATCGCCTTCGCCTACCTCTAATTCTACTTCTTTAGAGGCGCAGAGGTTCTTGACCCACTGTTCTTCTGCTTCTGCGTCTGCCCGGATGCGATGGTTAAAATAAGCGGCCAGCAATTTAAAACCTACATCTTTTTGTAGTTCTTTCAGTAGGAGCAGTAGGGTTAGCGAGTCCTTTCCCCCGGAAAAAGCGATGATTACAGTGCTATCTTTTTCGATTTGGTGGGAATTTTTTATATTCTTTAGAAAATCAGGGTATAGATATTTCATTTGTAAAAATAGCGGCGGAGGGACTTGAACCCACGACGTATCGGATATGAGCCGACTGCTCTGCCGACTGAGCTACGCCGCCATCAAAAGCTTATTATACCCTATTTTGGCGAATTTAGCAAGTTTTTTGGAAGTAACTGTTCAGTTCCAGAAAAATCTAAAACAGTCTTGCCTCCGGCGGCCCTGCAATACTGTTGCCTTAAGGCTTGGTGTGTTTTGCGAAGCAATAATGGGGGTTAGGGGAGCCTCCCCCCTGGCCCTCGGAGAGCCACCGGAGGCATCTTTTCTCCTTAAAG
>JAGLSW010000287.1 GCA_023135565.1 Candidatus Aminicenantota bacterium
CATCTTCTCGTTGAACACCTTTGCTCCGTAGGTCTTTGTCGTCGGTTATGCATTTTTAACGCCAACTTTAAAAAATTTTCACTACCTAAAACCTCTCCATGCTCTGTTGTCATAACCGATAACTCCCTATTACCAACTGATGCAAGGTGGCCTAACAGGATTTCCTTACTACCGAACAGCCGGTTGACAAATTCAGCATCTACACTCTTCGTTTTTTAATTAGGATTTTGAAAATAAAATCGTGCGCTGGACCATATATAGTGTTCTGCAATAGACACTATACCTGCCCTTACAGGGTTTTGTAGACAGTATACTATAGATTTGATTAAATAGCTATCATTTTCAATAATAGTAGATTTGAACCGGCTTTGGAACACATATCCCTTGCCACCATCTATTTTACGGTAATACGAGCCATATTGGCCATTAAGCAGCTTTGCGAAATCCGACATTCTTCCGCTGGAGTTTTCCATGACCAGATGATAATGGTTATCCAATACGCAATAGGCAAACAGGCGAATTTTCATTTGCTTTGCGGCCCATTCAAGGTAATCCAGGAATTGGCTTTTATTTTTGTTGCCTTCAAAAATGTGATTGCCGTTATAGCCCCGGTTCATGACATGATGAAAGGCGCCGGGATAAGTAATTCGTTCTCGTATCAGGCCTTCATTATACTACAAATCAATCAACATTCCAACATTCCAACGCACCGTCCCCGAAGTCGACCGGCTGTGGCTAATTCCAAAATCAGCGGCAGGCAGGATATCGCATACAGCGGGATATTACAAGTCTTGCCGTCCCGCTTGAGATTCAACAAGGTAGTGCGCAGTAAAAGAGGAGGCTGGAATTGCCGGTCATAAGATTGCAAACTTTTACTCCTGGGATTTATCCCGGCCTTCACCTCTAAAGGATAAATAGTTCCCGCCGCGGTATATAAAAAATCCAATTCCGCCATTTTGCCCTCGCTTCTCCAATAATAGAGACTAACCCGCAAAGCCGATACCAATTGTTGGGCAGCGAAATTTTCTACGAAAGCTCCCCGGTAGGCTGAGAATAATCCGTCCCCGGGGGCCATAATCTCTACCGGGATACCGGCCAGCGCACCGAGCAGCCCTATATCTAATAAATAAACCTTAAAACTGCCGCGATTCATATATCCTTTTAAAGGATGCCTGCCCACCGGGACGGCAAAGGCCCGCAGGATCAAACCGGAATCTTCCAGCCACTGCAGGGCGCTTTCATAGTCCCTTGCCCTGGCGCTCTTTTGCACAGCGGAAAAAATAAACTTTTTGTTTTCCCGGGCCAATTGCATGGGAAGCGAATCCCAAATGTGTATGATCTTGGGAATATCCGTATTGGGTGCATGTTTAGCAAAATCCAAAACATAAGAATTAAGAATTTCGTCCTGGATGGCGCGCACTTCCATTAAATCGCCCGGCCCGGCATAATACTGCACCGCTTCCGGCATACCTCCTACAAAATAATATTTCCTGAGCAAGTCGATTAATTCTTCATGGAAAACCTTGGGCAGCGGTTCTAATTCCTGCAAAGCGGTCAACATTTCCGGGTACCGGCTCTCCCCCAGGGCATCTAAGAACTCGAAAAATGTCAGCGGATACATCTCGAGAAAATTAACCTGGCCCACGGGAAATGATTTGGGCCCGGAAAGCTTTACCCCTAACAGTGAGCCTGCGGCGGCAATATGGTAATCAGCGGCTTCCTCGCGAAAATATTTTAACGAATTCAAGGCATTATTGGAAAATTGGATTTCATCGAAAATGATCAGGTCACGAACGGGCATAATCTTCTTTTTTCGATAGGTTGATAACTGCTGGATAATCCTCCGGGGGTCCAGGCCGCGGCGGAAAAAATCCTCGAGCCCAGCTTCCTCCTCGAAATTGAAATAAAACATGTTTTCGTATTCATTTTTTCCAAATTCTTTAAGGATATAGGTTTTCCCTGTTTGCCTGGCCCCTTTCAGCAGCAGGGGTTTTCGCCTGCCCGATGATTTCCAGTCCAACAGTTTTTGATAGATAGCCCGTTTCATGGAGTAATTATATTATTTTTTTAGCCCGGTGTCAATTATTCGCAGGAAAAACGTGAAAATTTTCACGTTTTTCCTGGGAACTTTGTGAGATTTTGCCAATTTTTCCCATGAAAAATTGGCACCTTGAGGCTGGATGGCGGCGTTGAACAGGTTGCCCGAGACCTGTGGGGTCCTCGACTCCTTCCCAGGCTTCCTCATAGGGTGCGGACGCCGTCCGCTTCAGTCACATAACCGTCACATAAAACTATGCCCAAAAAGGAATGTACTTTGCAAATTTTTTAGATTTTCCGGCGAGATCAAAATATTTAATCAGGCGTTCATCGATAGTATCTCCGATAATCCTGGAAACGGTAGAATAATTGTTCTTCGTGATATTAAATCTTTCCCTTAAACCCTGCTTTGTCATATGCTCACCGGAAACATATTTTAAACAACAATGCTGGTAACAGGCCCTGATTTTGTCCTTCTTATCCATCTGGCTATGACTCTTAGGGCCATACAAAATGACTTTTAGAAATTTTTCGCTGGAAATAAAGTCCGGAGCCGGTAATTGAAAAGCTTCTATGGCATCGATTACTTTATCGATCCCGCTGCCTCGTTCTTCGCATATTTTCATCCTGCGCAGCAAAGAGGCTAATTTTTCATTTCTTGATTCCGGTGGGTGATCGATGAACCGTAACGTTTCGATAAGCGGTTTCCCGGGGTTGCTTATTTCGATCCGGTCTGTGAATATTTCAACCATAGGCCCCGCCCCTTTTATAGAAAAATCTTGATGAATTAATGCATTTGCTACTAATTCCCTGACGGCAACTTCGGGATACATCTTCGTCTCCTTCCTGAAAACTCTCCCCAATTCTTCGCTGGAAGGCAGCCGGTCATTAATGAATTCCACCAAGCCCTCGAACCCTGAAGCATAACCTCTATTACCTATTTGTTCCTTAATAGTATGCAAGCGGTCTTTTCCCTCATAGAAAATAACCCGGATTGCTTTGCGAGAAACCGGTTCGAAGGTTTTTAGGTCTGTGGCAAACAAGATTGCTCCCATATTGGTAATATGATAACCTCTTCGTGTTTTTGTAATGATTTTTTCCTCGCTCAATTTAGTTAGGATACCTTGTTTATTCGCAGGTAAGTTCAAATCCATTAAGCTGAAATATGCGGGATAGTCGATAAGTTTCAGTACTTCATCTTCCGCTGCATCAGGTAGACAAATCCCACTCTCAAATGTGTAATCCTGGGTTTTGCTCCAGATTTTTCTTTCTTTATCCGGGTAGTCGCGAAGTTTTTTTTTATAAGAGCCCACCCTGATGAAAGCCGTGTTCTTAAAACGTACCGGCTGATTATAGGCCGGGTATATTTTAATCAATTCGACCGGTTTGTTGTCGATTTCAGTATAAAAAATTTCAAAATCGATCCGCGGATCCAGGAGCCGGATCAGCCAGTTTTCCAATTCTTCATTTCCTACTTTTTTCTTTTTGAGATTTATCTTTGTCCCTTTAATTTTATGGGTTTTATCTTCTATGCCGAACAATAAATAAGCCTCTTTTTTATCGTGCAGGCAGGCAGAGTTGGCAAGAGCAGAAATATATTCACCGATATCGTCCGGTTCGCAAATATTTTTTTTAAATTCTACCCATTCAGTCTCACTGGATAACGCAGCTAACTCATAAACCAGTTTTTTTAGTTCCTCTTCATTCATGGTGGAACTCCACAATCTTTAGACCTTATGATAGTACAATCCGTTTTTTTTCGCAACTATTTCAGCGGTTAATTTTGCGAAAATTGGAAAAAGAAAAAAAGAGGAGAGGAAAGTTTTTCTTTCGATCACATAACCGTCACATAAAAAAATCCTTTATTATCAAGCCTTTCCGAAAAAAAAGCGACTTTCAGTCACATAACCGTCACATAAAACTATTAGCGAAAAAAACGCGATTTTTTTCCCGTTTAAAGCCCTCCCTGAGGTGAACCACACTGAGAACTGCTGTCTACTGTCGAAAACCGGATAGTTAAACGAAACCCGGTTGCTTATAGGTTCGCCTTCGTGGTATAATTGTACCGGGATAATACGACTAATACGCAAATGAACAGCCGAAAATTACGTTTCACTATAGTGTTTTTAATGCTTCTTTTTATGGTGGATAACTGCGCCGGGAAAAAGCCCGTTCGTTACAACCGGGTCATGACCGAAATCAGCGACCAATATACGGTAAAAGCCGAAAAACTTGCCGGAGAAGCCCAATACACAAGCTCTAATTTCTACCTGAAAAAAGCCATCCCTATCTATAAAAAAGCCGGTAATTGGCTGAAAATGGTGCAGTGCTATATCAAATTAGGCGACAACTTCAAGGACTTAGACGAATATAAAAAAGCATTGGGAAATTTAGACCTGGCCCTGAAACTCACCTTGAACTACTTAGGCCATAAACCCCTGGCCCTGGCAAAAAGCTATATTAAGCTGGCCTATAAATATTTCCATCAGAAAAAAGATTTTGAGAAAGCCCTGGAATTGTATCGCAAAGCATTGGATATAAAAAAAGAAATATTAGGCGAAAACCACCGCGAAATCGCCAAAATCTATAACAGCATCTCTTTGGTCTATTGGAACAAAGGCGACGCGGGGAGAGCATCGATTTATTATAATAAATCCTTCTCCATAAAACTTAAAAACCTGATGGAACAGGGCATCGATATAGTTAGGAATTATAAATTCTTAGATAATGAAAGAGTAAAAAAAGGCACTTTTTCCGATAGAGAGGATGCTTTCCGGGAATCTCTTTTCCAGGATTTAGAAACCTATGGCCGGGACCATCCTATCACAGCCACTATTCATGAAAACATCGGTATCCTACAAGCCCTCGAAGGCAGCTACAGTGAAGCCATGGAAAACCTGCGCAAATCCCTGACCATCCGTTTGAATAACTATGGCCAGGATAACCTGAAAACCGCTTCCAGTTACCATAATATGGGTATCTGCCTGCGTTTGCAAGGGGAGCACGACCAGGCGCTGAGATTCCTCGATAATGCCCTTTCCATTAAATTGAACCTGTTAGGCAGGTATCACTCGGAAACCGCCGAAACCTATTACCAATTAGGTAATGTCTATTATTCCCGTTTCCAATTCGATGAGGCCCTCACTTATTTCCAGAATGCCATCGTCTCTATGGTGCCCACCTTTTCCAGCACCGACGTCCAGGCCAATCCCACCTATATCAAAGCCTACTCTAACGATAGGCTGCTTAAAACATTGGCAGCTAAAGCCCGGGCCTTGTGGATGCGTTATTTGTACGAACCGGCGCGGGTTGAAGACCTGCGCGTTTCTCTCGACACCCACCTGCTGGCAGCCGATTTGATCGACAATATCCGAGGCAGTTTTAAATCTGAAAATTACAAGTTGTTTTTCGGGGCAAAGTGCATCGAAATTTACGGTTTGGCGTTACAAACCGCGCAGAAACTTTACGAAATCTCGGGCAATAGCGAATATAAAGAACTGGCGTTTATCTTCTCTGAAAAGAGTAAAGCAGCCGTACTGACGGAATCGCTGTCGGAATCCCGGGCCAGGAAATTTGCCGGGATTCCCGGCTATTTACTGGAAAGGGAAAAAAGGCTGCGCACGGATTTAGCTCTCTATGACACCTATCTTGAAAAAGAGTACGGTAAAAATCCGGCTTTGTCCCCATCCGCTGAGAGCACCCCAAAAGAGAGGGAGGGAGAAAAAGTTAATTTCCCGGGAAAAACGCTGCCTAAAAACAATAAAAAGGACCTCCCGGTCAGTTCGAGGATAAAGAGTATCGAGGAGCATTATTTTAGTTTAAAGGAAGAGTACCGGGACCTGATCGAACATTTTGAGAGTAACTACCCGAAGTATTTCGACCTGAAATATAAATCCCGGACTGTGTCTATCCCCACCTTGCAGCGGGCTTTAGCCCCGGGTACAGCGATAATCGAATATTTTCTTGCTGAAAAGAGCGTACATATCTTCCTGTTAACCGACCGCTTCTTAGAGACGGCAGCGCAGCCGGTAGGAGCGGATTTTACCGCTGCCATGGAAGATTTTTATAATTCTATTAAAAAAATCGAAGAGAAATCTTTCTTAAGGCTCAATCAACATTTATACCGGGTGTTGATTAAACCTATAAGGCACTATCTAAAAGATATAAAACGGTTGATCATTATCCCCCACGGCCAACTGTATTATATTCCTTTTGAAGCATTGGCCGATGGCCCTGCAGCGGGCTCCGATTTCTCCCACGTCGATTACCTCATCAAGCGTTTCTCTATTAATTACCATTATTCAGCCCACCTCTGGCTTTACAATAACAAACAGCAAAGAGAAAATAGAGAAAAAAGTTTTGTCGGTTTTGCGCCGGTTTTCAGCGGCACAGGGGCGGGCACGGGCCCGCGGCCTATGAACGCGGACGGCGGCAGTACCCGGGATATTGTGGTTGTCGAGCAAGGGGTTCGTTATCCTGAACTCCCGGCCACTGAGAGAGAACTGCGGGCTATTATCGATTTATTTAAAAGATCCGGTAAAAAGGCCGCCGGTTATTTTCACCGGCAGGCAGCGGAAGAAATTTTCAAATCCGCGCACATGCGGAACTACAATTTTATTCATATCGCCACACACAGTTTAAAGGAGAGGGGCAGTGCCGGGCTTTCGGGTCTAATTTTTTCTAAGCCCGGCAGCGCATCCGGTAAGGAAGACGGCATACTTTATTCTAAGGAGATTTACAACCTGGACTTAGATGCCGAATTGGTGGTTTTAAGCAGTTGTGAAAGCGGCATCGGCAGGTTGATCAAAGGAGAAGGAATGATTGCCCTGGCCCGGGGATTTTTTTATTCCGGTGTCCGGAATGTTATATTTTCGTTGTGGAAAGTGGAGGACAGGACTACTTCCCGGTTGATGATCGAGTTATACCGTAATATTTTGTTGGGCAGGGAGCTTCCCGCTGCTTTGCGGGAAGCGAAATTATCTTTGATCAGTGATAGGTTCACGGCCTTTCCCAAGTACTGGAGCGGTTTTATTTTGGTGGGCGAGTAAATGAAATATATTTGAAAGTTTGACAGGAAAACTGTAATTGTTGTAACTATTCAGTCCTGGAAAAATCTAAAACAGACTTGC
>JAGLSW010000288.1 GCA_023135565.1 Candidatus Aminicenantota bacterium
CCCGGCAGGGCCGCCGGAGGCAGGAGGTTTTTAATGCCCATAGTGACTATTAGTATGCTTGAAGGAAGAGACCGGGAAACCAAAAAAGAATTGATCAAAAACGTCACCGCCGCGATAACCGGCACGTTGAAAGCGCCGGAGGAGAGTGTGCGTATTATTATCAAGGAGATGTTGTTTGAGGATTATGGTATAGCCGGGCTGCCGGTCAAGGAGTACCGGGAGAAAGCATAGAATATTTCACACTCTCACATCTCCGCTCTCGATCTCTTTTATCTCCTTAAAAGATTCCTTATTTTGATACTTTTTTCAACTTTTTAATCGACGTAATCTGTGGTTCCCTTATCGGTAGGGGTCACAGACCCCTACTTGACCTTTAGCAATATCAGGGTGAAATCGTCACGGAACTTCGTGCCGCGACTGAATTCGGTGGTCTCTTCAAACAGTTTTTGCGCCAACTCCTGGGCCGGCAAATGGCTGTTCCGGCGCACATAATCTATTACCGCCCCTTCCCCGAACTCTTTGCCTTCCGGGTTCTCCACTTCCGGTACGCCATCGGTAAAGCTAACCAGTATTTCGCCCTCTTTTAGGGTGACGGTGTCTTTTTCATACTGGGCTTCACTAACAAAACCGGTCAAGAACCCTCCGACGGTCAGGGGTACGGTTTTCTCCGGCGACACGATAAATGGAGGCACATGCCCGGCGTTCACATAAGTTACCGCCCTGCTTTCATCATCCACCATCATCAAAAACAGGGTAATAAAACGCTGGCCGCGGGTGAAATCACAAATAAGGGAATTGGCTTTGGAAATGAATTTTTCCGCTTCAAAAAAATAGAATTCGTTGAGAGAACGAAGCACCGCCTGGGACGATGCTGCCAGCAGGGCGGCGGACAACCCTTTGCCTTCCACATCGGCAATAATAATGGGCAGTTTGCCGTCTCGCTCTTTTAATATATCATAATAATCGCCGCCAACCTTGTTGATAGGTTGATAAATGACGCCGATTTCAAAATTTTTCAACTGGGGGACTTCCTGGGGCAGCAGCGATAACTGGATGTCCCGGGCAATTTTCATCTCATGCTCGACTCTTTTGTTTTCGATAATCTTGTTGATCAAAAAGGCGTTCTCGATGGCAATCAAAGAAAATTTGGAAACAAAAAAAGAGAATTCGATATTCTCCGTGGTAAAATCTTTACGGTTGAACCTGGCCCCTAATCCTAAGACGATCCTTTTTCGCGGCGATTCGGAGATGTTGACTAAATAGTGGATATTCTTATCTAAGAGGAAGCTTTTCAAATCCTCTAACTCTTCCTTCATCTCTTCGACTTTCAAATAAAACCAGCCTCCGTCTAATTTTTCGAGGCTTTTTTTGAAAAAATCGATCTCATCCTCTCCGGCTTTGAATCCCCTTTTTTCAAATAATTTGTTCCCGGAATCATAAAAAAAAGCCCTGGATACGCCTAATTGGCCCATCAGGGTGGAAAAATAAATTCGTAAAATGTTATCTAACTGGAAAGAAGAATAAATCGATTCCGAAAACTCATAAATGGAGTTAAACTGGAATCTTTTTAGTTTCAGCTCCCGTTTTAACTTTATGACTCCTGTGTCTTCCATTTTATCATTTCGCAGATATTGATATTTTCCTCGGTTTTATACTCCACTGAATCCATTATTCTTTTCATCAGTTCGACGCCCAGTCCCCCTTTTTTCTTTTGCTTAATCATTTTATCTAAATCGATGCCGGCCTTCGCCAGCACCGGGGGTACGCCGGTAAATATGATTTTTATTTTGATACCTTTAGCGTGGCAGTAAAATTCAACTCTAATATTTTCATCCATAGACCCTCGATAGGAATGCTTGATTACATTGGTTACAGCTTCATCTAAAGCCAGGGCTACTTTTTGCGCATCGGAAGGGGGAAACTGGTTGATTATGGCGATATGCTTTGTCATTTCCACGATCATCTTTAACAGTTCCGTCTTAGATGGGATGGATATGACCAGTTCCGGTTTTTCAGGAAACATTTTCGAATTTATTTGTTGCTGTTTTTTCATCGTCCAAAAAATCATAAATTTCAGTAAAGCCTACGAGATCAAAAATTTCGTAAACTCTTTCATTGACTGAACATAATTTTATATCTCCCTGTTTTTCTCTAATTTCATCCAGGTATCCCATTATAATTCCCATCCCCGCGGAACTGATATAATTCAGTTCTTTACAATTAATCACGATATTGACCACATCATTATCGATCTGCTTGAGAATTTCCTTTTCAAAGCGTTCTACATTATGAGCATCGAGATGACCTTTGGGGAATATCACAGCTATATTGCCCGCCAACTTAGACCTGATATGAAAGTGCTTCATCATTTACTCCTGAATAAAACTTTTATCTCAGTAATAAAAAATTTTATTTCCTAAAATGCAAATTATATTTTAGTACAAAATGATCTTTTTTTCAAATTTATTCTGAGATTTCTTTAATTTTCTTTGCCGCATCTGCTGTTTTCCTCAATCGATGACCACGAATGAGACCGCGTACTCCCGGGTATGAGAGATGGAGAGGTGGATATTCTTGAATTTTTTTTTTTTGAAAAAATCCCGGGTCCTGCCGGAAAGTTCTATCCCCGGTTTTCCCAATTCGTCGTTCTCGATGGAAATTTCCCGCCAGCCCATACCGCCGCGATAGCCGGTGCCGATGGCCTTAAAAAAGGCCTCTTTTGCGGCAAACCTGCCTGCATAATGCACTTCACGCCGCATTCTTGCTTCACAATAACCGATTTCTTTTTCGGTAAAAATTTTCTCGACAAACCGCTTGTTTTTTTCTATGCTATTTTTTATACGCACTATGTCGATAATATCTGTACCGATTCCTTTTATCATAAATTATGCCTCCGGCAAGGGCGCCGCGCACCCAGCCTCTCAGCGCATCCCGGGCAAATTCCGTGAACGCCGCCTGTTTTGTTACAAAATAGATACGAAATAAAAGAGATTTAGGTTTAACCGCAACCGCCCCTGCCCTATCACTTACCAGGTTATCCGGGATTTTGTGTTTTTTAGCAGTCGAGAGGCGCTGATAACGATACCTGTAGGGGACGCATACATGCGTCCCGATACCCCGCCCGCGTGGTGGCCACAGCCCTCTATTTGCGGGGCTTTAAGGCGGAAATAATTTTGGCGTCCACCCAGTAAATATTCTTCGAGCGGGCAAAGAAAAAATATTTGCCGTCCGGGGACACAGAGGGACACATTTCCGATTCTGCCGAATTCACCCGGCTGTCGAACTTTCTTGCCCTTGTCCAGGTGCCGTCCTTTTTGCGGAAACAGACGAATAGGTCGGAGTACATGCCGTAAGGATGGGCGTCGAAAATAAGATAGCTCTCATCCGGCGCAATAAAAGGATGAGCCGTATAAGAAAAAACATTAACAGTTTCTTCACTGAGCTGCCGTGGTTTTTGATATTTGCCGTCTTTATAGACAGACACGTAAATTCCGCCCCTGCTGGAAAAATAAAGATTGCCGTTGGCCGCGGCGGTTAAGTAAATTACTACTTTGCCTGAGAAGGGGCCGCTTAAGGGTTTCGGTTTGTTCCACCCGGCTGTGCTTCTCTCCATATACCACTGCTGCAAGCCGCCCTGTTTGCCCTCTCCCTCTAAAGGTCTCATGGTGCCGAAATAGAGTTTTTTGCCGTCCGGGGAGATAAATGGCTCGAAATCGAAGTACTGCCCCGAAAAAGAAGCCGTTTCCGGTTCTGTCCAGTCGCCGTTTACCACTTTTGTCACCAAAATAGTATTTGTTTTCAGCCGCTTCTCTCCGCCGCTCCTGGTAAAATAAAACTCCTTGTGGTCGGGAGAAAAAATACCGGCAAACTCGCCGCCATCGGTGGAAACTATCCCCGGGGCAAAAATTTCCGGTGTTTTTCCCGGTTTTTTTTGTCCCAAATATTTCCCTTTTAAAACAGGAAATTGCCGGGGTTTCGTATCGGCGCCTTTGGATTTGAGAAATTCAACGATCCGGTCATGTTTGCCGGCAGCGGCGGAATGGAGCGCTGTGCTGCCGTCCAGGCTTTTGCTGTCTAATTTTGCTCCTTTTGCGGTTAGCAGTTCGACTACGCCTTTATGGCCTTCGGCGGCGGCAAAGTGCATGGGGTTTTTGCCGAAAATATTCTGTGCATTTACGTTCATACCTTTTTCGCTCAGGCTGAGGGCGGCGCTGACGCTTCCCCCTAAAGCCGCGGCGTGCAGCAGCGTCATACCGTTATTTCCTTTTGTATTAATATCCATGCCTTTGGAAAGCAGCAGTTCCACTATTTCCATGTGGCCCCGGGATGCGGCTAAAAAGATAGGGGTGATATTAAAGGTATTCCTGGCGTCCAATTTGCATTTTTTGGCGATTAACAATTCTGCCGCCGCTTTCCGGCCCTGCAGGGCGGCAAAATGAAGCGGCGTAAAACCGAAAGCAGTCCTACTGTTGACATCGGCTTTATATTCGATCAGCAGTTTCACCACGTCCATATGCCCGGCTTCGGCGGCAAAATGGAGCGGGGTTTTCCGGAAGGCCATACCGTCTTCACTGCCGGTAATCCTGGCGTTGACTAAGTTGGGGTCTTTTTTGAGAAGTTCTTCGACCCGCTGCCGGTCGCCTTTCCCGGCTGCTTCGTGGATTTCAGCGGGTAAGGCGAAGACCGCAAACACGAGTAAGGTTAGCAATACTGTTTTAACTTTTTTTATTGTATTCATAATACGCTCCTAATTGAAACGGGGATATTATACCATGAATGCGATAGAGTTCTCAAGCCGGATAAACCTAAATCAGCAATTCTAATTTAGACGGTTTGAGAAAATAAAGGTCTGGAAGCTTTCGAAGAGGCGAGCGGCGCGGGGAGCCTCCCAAGGTGCGTCTTAGGGCTGGAAAGCTTATCGCTAAATAAAAGTTTTGTTCAAA
>JAGLSW010000289.1 GCA_023135565.1 Candidatus Aminicenantota bacterium
GGAGGCAAGTTCCTCAGAGTTCTCGGGCGCCCGGATTGTTATTTTCGACATTGAAGCAGTGCGGTACTCATGATATAATATAATTAAAAACAAACATGAAAAAAAAAGAAAGTGTTAAGAAACCGGCGCTGAGGTACTACCGCAAACGAATAGAACTCTTCCGTTTGATCGACAAAATCAAACTGTGGCCTTCACGAAAAGGCCTGCTGCACGGCATTAAATCGGTAGAAGAATCCGGTTTGCAGGCCAAAATTACCACCCACTGCAATAAAAGCTTTATCGTTAACAATTCCAAAACCAGCCGGGCAGCCCGCTGGCTGCGCAACAAGTGGTTTAAGGGGGTGTGCCCCGAATGCGGCATCCCGGATTGGAAATTAGAAAAATACAACTCTACCCGTTTCAAACGTCACCAGGGTTCCTTCCTGCCCGACAACACTGCGTAATTGCCTCCGGCGGCCAAAACCCTTTTGAAAAAGGGTTCTGGACTCCCAAAACTTCTGCTAAGCGATACGCTTTTCAGCACGAGAAACGCCCTTTATAGGCTCCTGCCGCGAAGCGGCTCATAGGTTCGGTATGCCGAGGCCCCCAACTTCAATTTAATGGGGGCGGTGCGCCGCACCCTTCTGTACTCCCAAAACTTTCGATGAACGATACGCTCCATCAAAAATTTTGTACGCTTTTCCCCGGTTGCTGCAAATTTTCCTTGATACTGGTGAAAAATGCGGGCTAATTCCTCATTGAAGATTGGACATTAATCATTGTTTTCAGATGAGGTTGACAAATGCAATGTTTAGTATTATATTTGCGATAGAAAGGTAAAAATGATAATCGGACAGACTGTACCTTTGAAAAATAAGATCGAAATCGAGATCCCACCCGACTATATCAATAAAGAGATTGAAATAGCTATCTTTCCAGTGGAAAAAGTTGATTAGAAAGATTCAAAAAAAGGAAGCATACGCTCGCTGCAAGGAGTTCTCGGTAATGTAAAGTTTAACCCGAAATGAACCGGGAAGCGTTAAAAATCCTCCCCGGTTTCGTCGGTCTCCTCATCTTTTTTAGGAACCGTATCATCGATCTTACCTTCTCCACCGATTTTATAACACCCGGAAGCAAAAGCAGGTCCGGTGATGTGGAATTTACTATCCCTGCCGAAAGAAAATTTCAATTCAAAAATGCTGTCAGGGGCGTCCTTTAGCTTTACGGCAAAAGCGGCGGCGCAGCCGGTGATCTCTTTTTCATAGTCTTTCGGCATATTCACATCGACCTCGATCACAAGGAAATAAACTTCCTTTTCCATCTCCATCCTTTTTACCGGCATATTATATTTTTTCCCCTGGTAATCATAGGGCAGCAAAAGTTTGCCGCCTAAAAGATCGGTTATATCGCTCTGCGTTAGTTCAGCCACCTTAAACTCTGTGTGGTTATACCTGCCCATAGTACTAATAACGCCGAATTCCGAGCCGGTAAAATTCACTTCGAAGAGGTTCTTTTTGTTAATATATCCCTTTATATTGTCCGGTTTGCCGGACGTACCGGCTGCTTCTGCTGCTTTCGCATAATCCTGTAAAAATTCATCGGCGTCCACTATCCAGAGATTCACCTTGTCGGATACGATTTCTATATCGAAAGATTGTATGTCAACCGCGGCTCCTTCCGCTTCCCATTTTTCTAAGGCAGGAACAATAGTTATATCATCATTGCCAACCTTGTTCCGTACTGTTTCACCAAAATGCAGCGCTTCCTTTTTGAGTTTTATTTCAAATCTTAAAAGTTCCGCGGCGCCGGGTTCAATAACATATTTGTGATTCTCACAAACAGTGCCTCTATCTACGATACCTGCCGCTGTTTCGGTCACTGTGCCGGTAGGTTGGGGAGTTTTCTCCGCTGCCGGTGTGGGCGTCACCGCAACTGCATCCACGGGTTCCCCTTTACCGGTACTCTTGGAGATTAAAAATACTAATAGAACTACCACGACTAATGCCGCCGATAGTACATAAAGCTTTTGGGTTCTTTTTTTCCTTTCTGCATCGGATACTTCCAGCGCTCCGTTGATGAACTTATCTCTTTCGCTAACGGACACTTTTTTTACTTTTCTTTTTCTCTGCATGGTTACCTCTCAAAAAATTATTTTAACATTTATTCGGGAAAAAATCTACCCCCTAAACAGCTTTCAGCCTCCGGCGGCCCCTGCCGGGGA
>JAGLSW010000029.1 GCA_023135565.1 Candidatus Aminicenantota bacterium
AAAGCCCCCCTTGTCGCCGAAGGCAGGAAATTGTGTTAAAGAAAGGCTTATCGGCGCGCCGAACACGGTGCATACCGGCGTTATCCAACTAAGAAGCTGGCTGCCCGCGGATATCGGGGCGGTGATGTGGGCCGGGCTGGCGGCGGCTCCTACTACGGTTTATATTCCTTATTATTTCGGTATCGAAGAGGTGCCGGTACAATATCGTACAGCCGGGCCCAAGTTCGATAAAGGTTCTGCGTTCTGGATTTTCAAAACATTGAGCATCCTGGCCTACCCCTACTCCAACGGTTTAATCGAAGAAGTAATCCCGGTGCAGCAGGGATTCGAGAAAAAACTCTTCACTATACAGGAGAGTGTGGAACAGGCCGCTTTAGAACTTTATAAAAAAGACAAAGAAGCAGCGCGGGATTTTCTTACTTTTTATTCTAACGGCTTATCTTTGAAAGCGCTAAACATGGCAGAACAACTCTCCGGCAAACTCAAAACCAAATTAGCAATTAAAATTCATTAAAGATTTATTTGCCTCCGGCGGCCAAAAACCTTTTTGAAAAAAGGTTTCTGGACTTCCAAAAACTTCTATTGAACGATACGCTTCGATTCAAATGCTAAACGCTTTACCCTGGTTAGTAAAGGTTTATACCGCGGCACTGGTGAGCAATACGGGTTAGCTAATCGAGATAACCGAGGGCTTTTAAATTTTCCAGGTCTTTCTGCCTGAGCTTTGCCGCTTGACGACTGATAGACGGGCGTTTCGAGTAATTCAAGAAATGATCCAATCGAGAAAAAAGAAGCTGCGCAGCTATCCCGCCCGGCTCGATCTTGTTTCGCTCCAGGGGATCGGAAAGCACCTGGTAAAGCTCCCCGGGAGCGGGCGTATAAGGTGGAAAAAAGATTAACCTGTAGGGCAAAGCTTCTACCATATAACCGTGATATTTTGAAACTAAGGGCATGGAACGGCTGATTCTCAGCCTGCTTTCAGGCAGGGCAAAGAGGTTCTTCCCGGCAGTGTATTCATAATAAGGATAAGGCAAATCGAACATTTCCGATAGGGTAACTACAAGGTCGGAAGTGACGGCAGGGGCGTCGATAAAGCGGTTTTCCAATTCCAGGCCGGGAATGTCGATTATTAACGGGATGTGCAGCCCCTCTTTATATAAAACCAAATTATGACCTACAAGGCCATGTTCACCTAAACCTTCGCCATGATCGCTCAAAATCACTTTTATTGTTTTATCATAGACCCCGTGTTTTTTTAATATAGCCAGCAGCTTGCCCACCACTGCATCGGCATACAAAAGGTTCTCATCGTAAAGATCGGTTATCAACTGCAATTGCTCTTTACTGTTGTTCCTGCCGTAGTAGATTTTATCGACTTCCTGTTTGAGTTCTTTCGACTGCTGCTTATACTTCGCCTGGAAAGAGCCTAAATAAGGAGGCGGCATCAGGAAATCTGTATGAGGTTCGCGCAAATGGAGGTAAATAAAAAAAGGTCTGTCGCCGCGCTTTTGCAGCATCTTCTCAAAGGGTTCGATAAATTCAGCGGCCAAAACCAATTTTTTGTCCTGGAAGAGTTCTACAAAATTTTCAAATCCTTTATTATAATTATAAGCTGTACCGAAATAAGGATTGGCAGAGACTGCGCCTGTAAAAAAACCCTTCTTCTTAAAAAGTGCGGGCAAAGTGGTCATCTTCTCATCCAATCGGCTGTGAAATGCCGAAGTGACGCCGTGAAAATCAGGGGGCAGGCCGGTGAGCAGTGTGCCGGTAGAGGCCAGGGTATAAGCGGATTCCGCATAACAGTCGCTGAAACAAACAGCAGTTCGGGCCAGCCGGTCTATATTAGGGGTGGTTTTCCGGCTGTAACCGTAAAGGCTAAAGTGATCCGCCCTGGCAGCATCCAACAAAATAAACAGCACGTTTTTATCTTTCAACCGGGATTTTTTTATTTGCTTCCAGGGAGTTGAACCCGGCGCCGGGCCGCGGCTGATCAGCGCACTCTTTTTAAGTGTTACAAACTTGTTCCTTTGGGCGGGCAGGTTGATGGTAAATTTATGAAAAGTATCGTCTATAGGCGTTAAAGCGAAAGCTCCGCCGGTTATGCTTTTGGTGATTTTACGGCTGCTTTTTTCCGACTGCACCAGGATTTGGGCGTCTATTTTTTTTAGTTTGCCTAAATCCAATTGCACGACTATTTTTTTGTCTATGTTAGGGTTTAAATAGTAACAAATCTCCGCCGGGGTGAATATTTGCCCTTTTTTGGTTTTCTTTTTTAGAACCGCTAACCGTTTGGGGTATAACTCTAACTCTTCCACGGTGATTGCCCGGTTTTTTTTTCCAATACTATGTGAAGGTTTGCTTAAAGAACGAACTTTTCGGTCAACCTGGCCGGACATGCCTTCCCCAGGCCCCTCATAGGGTACGGACGCCGTCCGCTTCTTAAAAATAAATTGTAAACGATTAAGACCTTTTTCTATGTACTGCCTGTCTATTACAAAAAAATGTTTTTTCCCGGAACTGCTGCCTCGGACGCCGCCCTTTTCGCTGTCTTCACCAATGGTATAGGTTTTCTTTCCTATTTTAATATCGAAGGAATCCGCCTCGCCCTGCAAAGTTAAATGGGCGAAATACCTCTCTTTTTCGGGGGCATAAAAAAAGATACTGCCGCCGGGATAATCGAGAGTGCGGGCAAATTTTTTGTTTTTCCCCAGCACGGGAGCAGACCATTTGCCCTGCATAGCCGTTTCTTTACCCAGGTTATTGAATCTTAACAGGGTGATGCCGTTTTTTATTTGCGGTTCGATATGCTTAAATTGCTCCTTTTCTTTTTTGCACCAGGGCAGTAAGAAAAGCAGCAGTACGATACATAATAATTTTATTCTTGAAATCATTTTTTGCCTCCGGCGGCAAGGGG
>JAGLSW010000290.1 GCA_023135565.1 Candidatus Aminicenantota bacterium
CCAGAGCAATTTCCTGATTTCTTCGGTTAGTTCTTCGCTGTTTTCTTTTTTGCCGGGAATTAATTTTTCAGGGTCTATAAACATCTCGCCTATTCCGACGAGGCGTACTTTGATAGAATTTTCTCTTTTTTCGAGTTTTTGTAGTCTGCCGGAGAAGATATTGTAGTCGATGTCTCCCGGGGCAATTTCGAAGATCGATTTTTTGTAGAAGCGGTAGGAGAGGAACTGCAGGACGATTATCCAGCCGAAGGTGATGAGTATGCCGGTCAGGAAGTTTTGGGGGAATCTCGATTTAGCATGGAAGAGGTTTTCGTCGCCTTTGATGAAATGGCATTTTTTAGCCTGTCCCCCTTTTTTATCTAGCCTTGGATTTTTCAACCCCGTGGCACGGAGAACCCATAAGCTGCTTCGCAGCAGGGTAGCGCCTTTGCTTCTAAATAAATAAAAGTTTTTGTCCCACTTTTTTCAGAAAGTGCGGTGTGTCGCTGGCCCCCGACGATGAACCCAATGGGGGCGCCCCCGGAGGGTCGCCGAAGGCTAATGAGGGAGGGTGCGCCTCACTCCTGCTGAATGGACTTCTCCCGTCCCCGATTATCTTCTCAGCCCATTACCCCAATTTTCTAAATGCATCATTCCAACATTCCAACGCACCGTGCACATTTTCTTGCGATAAATCATCTGCTTGAGGATACCATTGGTGTCATAAGAAAACAACTGTTCTCTTTTGAGATAGGGGGTGGTCTTCTTTGTCAGGCGATAGGCGCTGTCGTAATAATATTCGGTTTCGTGGGTGGTTCCGATGCCTTTTTTGCCGTACCAGACCCTCAGCGGAGTAAAACCGATAGGTGTGCCCGCTCCCGAATCGAAATTGTAAGAATAACCTTTCGACCATAAAAAATTATCGAAATATTTTACGGGAAGACCATAGCGGTTATGAATATGCTGCGTCCAGGTGCCGCTGTCTGTGCGTTTCTCCATCACCAGCGTGTTGTTGGGAAAACAATTGCCGTACTCATACTCATAAGAATAGCCGGGAGCCGTGATAGATGTCACCCGGTCTTTATCATCATAAGTAAAAACGGTTTCGCCTTTCGGGGTGGTCTTTTTAGCTAAACGGCTGTCGTCGTCATATTCGTACCGGGTGTTTTGCCCGCGCTTGTTGGTAAATTTGACGAGACGGTTGGCTACATCGTACTCCTGCGCGATTCTGCCGGCGTTCGGATAGATCATTTCAATTGCATTACCCATTATGTCGTACTTAAATTTTTTATTCTATATTAATTATTCTAGTAGCACTATTTTACTTTCTCTTATTATTTCAGATTTAGTGCGTGAATTACATGATGGGGTCTTACTTATCTCTACATTATAAATCCATATTAATCTCTCAAGCGATTCAATTTTGATATCCAAGCTTCCAGTATAATTTTTTTCTAAATAGATAGCAATCTTGCTCCCGTACTTTTTATTCTTAGAATCTTTAAACTCAATTTCTATACTCGATTCAGATGTCGGATTTATAACAAATTTCCGTTTGTCATTTGGATTTAACTCGTCGATAATAACGTTACCACCAGTGTATATAATTCTCAAATCCCTGAATACTGCTGTTGAATCATTACAAATCGATAATGTGACTCCATTTGAACAATAAAAAGAGAATTTTGCAAGTATCAATATAAGAACTGTATAACGTAACTTTTTTATCATTTAGACTCCTTAATTATAGAAACCACAGCAACAGCACTTGTTTCTATTTTTTTATCACAAAAAATCATATTACTATCATTTTTGTTGCTTTATTCTTTGTTTATAGAGGTTAAAAATCCCATACGAAGAGCCCACATACAATCATTTTTGCAATCTCCCCAGTCGGATAATTCTACCCCTACGAAATTGTTGAGAAGGTCCATGTGTTCTTCTGCGATCGTCGATGAATCAGAGCAATCTTCATGAATAATTCCAACTTTTAATGCTTGCTGTTTACCAATTTCTTGTGCCATCCGACAAGACCAATAACAATGTCTAAATGCGTCATTAAAACCATTTCTTATACTCTTATCGGTAACAGGTAATATCCCAGACATAGAAACCCACATAGCTTCCTCGGCTAATCCTTGAGCTTTATAGGCATCTAGCGGTCCCACTGCCCAAATTTGTTGCATCGGTTCGCCAAAGGGACATTTTAAACCGTATGGGTCAATCCTATTTATGGGATCGTTTCTTTCAAATCTAAACATATTTATTCCTCCCCAAAACCCAATCGGGTCTTCGTTTATGAACCTGCCGTTTGTAGGATTGTAGTATCTGTTATAGAAGTAGTATAGACCTGATTCATGGTCATAGTATTTTGATTGGAAACCGAGATTGCCCTTCGAGGAGCCGGTTTGGTTGACAAGATTGCCGAAGGTGTCATAAGTACGGTTATCGATGATCTGCTTATTTCCCAGGGAGACAACCTTGTAGACTGTACCGACCTGATCTTTGACGTAAGAATACCAGCCTGTCTTATCGATGTTGAACGGATTCCAGGCTTCGGAACACTCAAAACATCCTTCAAAATCATCTTTGCCGACTCCGGTTACATAACGCCGGATAGCTTGATAGTTCCCGTTCATTTCAACGGCAAGATTATCATTGTCCCACAGGAAATTTGTTGCGGTTCCATTCACTGTTTTCCGGATGCGGCGCCCGTAAATATCGTATTTATAGGTGGCGATTTTGTCAGCGGGGGAGACGTCGGTGGCGTAGTGTTCGTATTTGATGAGTCGGTTTTCTGAATTATAGAAATACTTCTTTATCTCTGTGCTGAGTTTGTTCTTTTCCTGGATGAGATTGCCGTCAGCATCGTAGGTGTAGGTTTGGGTAGTGGATTCGGTTAGTTGATTGAGATCATTATAGGTATAACTGTTGGTTAAAGATGAGAGACGATTGCCGCGGTTGTCATAGGTGTAGGATTCGGAGAAGGGCTGCGGGATGGTATGATTAACATTAGTGATCTCTAAATCCTGGTTATAATTGACCGTGAGTTGTTTACCTCCTGTTAATGAAGTTATAAGCCCGGACGTGTCGCGGGTCAGGTTTAACTCTACATAAGGAAAATATCCGACTGTTAAGGGTTTCTTGCGATAAATCATCTGCTTGAGGATACCGTTGGTGTCATAAGAAAACAACTGTTCTCTTTTGAGATAGGGGGTGGTCTTCTTTGTCAGGCGATAGGCGCTGTCATAATAATATTCAGTCTCGTGGGTGGTTCCGATGCCTTTTTTGCCGTACCAGACCCTCAGCGGCGTAAAACCGATAGGCGTGCCCGCTCCCGAATCGAAATTGTAAGAATAACCTTTCGACCATAAGAAATTATCAAAATATCGCACCGGAAGACCATAGCGGTTATAAATATGCTGCGTCCAGGCGCCGCTGTCTGTGCGTTTCTCCATCACCAGCGTGTTGTTGGGAAAACAATTGCCGTATTCATACTCATAAGAATATCCGGGGGCTGTAATCGATGTCACCCGGTCTTTATCGTCATAAGTAAAAAGGGTTTCGCCTTCCGGGGTGGTCTTTTTAGCTAAACGGCTGTTCTCGTCATATTCGTACCGGGTGTTTTGCCCGCGCTTGTTGGTAAATTTGATTAGACGATTGGCTACATCGTACTCCTGCGCGATTCTGCCGGCGTTCGGATAGATCATTTCAATTGCATTACCCATTATGTCGTACTTAAATTCCCATACCTTTTTACCAGAATCTACTATTTTTGTCAACTTTAAATCTGCTCCGCATGATTGACACCCTCCGCTGCCCCAAACATAAGACACTTCGCGGCC
>JAGLSW010000291.1 GCA_023135565.1 Candidatus Aminicenantota bacterium
CAAAAGTTTGGCCCCCGGCAGGGAGTCCCTCAGAGTTTTCGAATGCCCGTTTGCTGGGGCTGCATTAGCCTATCCCCTTTTTTTTCTTCCAAATCGGCGGCAGCCCTCACCTGCAAAAGGAATAAGAAAAAAACTTCCAGCCTTGACAGTGCTATCGTTTTGTGCTATCATGCTGCTGCGCTCCCATTGTGCGGCAATCTATAAAGAGGTTTTGTGTATGGCTAAAAAAGATAAGATAATTGAAAGATTTTTGACAAAGCCGCCGAGGAAAGATTTAACTTTCGAGGAATTAGAAAGACTGTTTTCCATATTGGGGTATGTTAAAAAAGAGGGAAAAGGTTCGCGGTCAGGTTTTTAAACCGGGAAGGCGGTGATGTTTTTACCGTACATTAACCCCACCCGGAAAATATCTTAAAATCCTATGTGGTTAAAGCAGTTTACGAAAAATTAAAGGAGATTATAAAATGAGCAATCTTCTAACTTACAAAAATTATACCGGTTCCGTGGAATATTCAGCGGAAGATGAGGTGTTTTACGGGAAAATCGAGTTTATTACAGACACGGTGCTTTATGAAGGCAGGTCTGTGGAAGAACTAAAAAAGAATTTTCAAGAAGCGGTTGAAGATTATATAGAAGCCTGCGAAGATATGGGTAAAAAACCACAGAAACCTTTTAAAGGAAAAATCCTGGCCCGGATAGACCCGGAACTCCATAAAAAAGCGGCTTTAGCCTCATTACAAAGGCGAGTTTCCCTTAACAAGTTTGTCGAAAATGCCATCAGGCATGAAATCGAGTCGCTTATCTGAAAAGGGGGTGCGGCGCACCAAGCCTATGGGGGCCTGGATTTTCAACAAACTTCCACGTATTGCCGGCAAAAATTGGATTGTTAGAGGCAGTGCACTTGACAGAAAGGCAATAAAGCTTTACAATCCATTCATCAAGGAGCAAAAACATGATCGGAAGTTTCGGCATCCCGGAGATGCTTGTAATATTAGTAATCGTCGCGCTGCTGTTCGGCGGGAAAAAACTGCCGCAGTTGGGCAAAGGTTTAGGCGAAGGTATCTCGAATTTTAAGAACTCACTGTTAGGTAAAGATAAAAAAGAATCAGATAATAAAGAATCGGATAATGAGAAGGGTAATTGAAGAATTAGTCGAAAAAAGAAAAAAAGAACAAGATAAACTATCAACCGCCTTCGATGAATTAGGGAAATTAATCGAGCGGAGAGGTCTGTTTAAGAAAAAAAAAGGCGCTGTTAGACAGAAACTCGCGGAGATCAACCAGGCCCTGAACGAACTGGTAACCGCCCAGGATAGGGAGTGGGACGCCTATAACAACAATCATTCCACCGGCGTATTCAAGTCGCTGCAGTGGAAAATCGAAAAAATGGAAGCGGAATACTCCCACGTCAAAACTCTTCTTTCCAACTTTATCACCTTAGAGGCCAGCCTGCAGAGACTGATAGATACTGTAGATAAAAAAAGCGGCGCCGGGGAAGAAACCTCCTCCGGTCTAAAAGAGATCAAAAAACAACTGTCGGTATACCAATATTCCGATTTTGAACAACGTTTCAGGGGCGGCGCAGAAGAGGTCAAAGAGAAACTAAAACAATACCTGCCTGTGTTCGACACTGCCGATAATATACTGGATATCGGCTGCGGTAGGGGCGAATTTCTCGAACTAATGCAGCAAGAAGGGCAAAAAGCCCGCGGTATCGACATTTCCGCATCCATGCTAAAAGAAGCGGCGGAGAAAGGTCTCCAATGTGAAAAAACCGACGCCCTGCAATATTTAAACCGGCAGCCCGATGCGTCCTTCGGCGGTATTTTTTCCGCCCAGGTGATCGAGCATTTACAGCCTGAATATTTGAGAGACTTAGTGCGGGAATCATTCCGGGCGCTGCAAAAAGATTCGCCCATCCTTTTAGAAACCATCAACCCGCTGTCTCTATTTGCCCTCAGCAACATCTATTTTCTCGACGTCACCCACCGGAAACCGCTGCACCCTGAATACATGAGATACCTGCTGGAAAGTTCCGGTTTTTCCGATGTGCGCATCATCTACTCCGGCGACTTGAGCGAAGAACAGTTGGTGGAGGCCGGACCGGACCAGCCGCTGGCTAAAGAATTCAATACCAACGTGGATAAATTAAATAAAATGTTGTATTTTTCCCCGGTATATGCTGTTACAGGGATTAAGCGATGAAACACATCCGCAATTTTTCTATAATCGCCCATATCGACCACGGCAAAACCACCCTTTCGGACCGCCTGTTGGAGATTACCGGCGCCATATCCAAAAGGGAGATGCAGGCTCAACCTCAAGTACTGGATTCCATGGATTTGGAACGGGAAAGAGGCATTACCATCAAGTCCCATTTTGTCAGGTTGTATTACAAAGACCCAAAAGGCGAAGAGTATACTATCAACCTTATCGACACCCCCGGCCATATAGATTTTAACTACGAAGTGTCGCGGTCGCTGGCCGCCTGCGAAGGGGCGCTGTTAGTGATAGACGCCACCCAGGGCATCGAAGCCCAAACCGTTGCCAACACCTACCTGGCCATGGAGAACGACCTGACCTTAATCCCGGTGATGAACAAAATCGATCTGCCCAACAACGAGTTAGATAAATCTTTAGAGCAGTTGGAACATATTATCGGCATCGGCAGGGAAGAGGCTCTGCCGGTCAGCGCCAAAACCGGCCAGGGCGTGGAAGAGATTTTGCCCGCCATTTTGGAGCGCATCCCCCCGCCCGAAGGCGACGTACAGGCGCCGCTGCGGGCTTTGATTTTCGACTCCTGGTTCGATTCGTACCGGGGGGTAATTATCCTGGTGCGCATCATCGACGGTGTGTTAAAAAAGGGGGACAGGATAAAATTTCTTTCCAACAACGCCGAATACGAAATCACCGAATTGGGTGTGCACACTCCCAAGCCCAAGACTTTGAAAAATCTTTCTGCCGGGGAAGTAGGTTATGTCATCGGCAGCATAAAGAATTTGACCGAGGTCAAAATAGGCGATACCATTACCCTTTCCGGTGAAGACCGGATTAAGGCGCTGCCCGGTTTCAAAGAGCCGCAGCCCATGGTATTTACCGGGTTTTATCCTGCTGAAGGAACCAGCCACGAGGAGCTGCGGGATTCTTTAGAGAAGTTGATTTTGAACGATTCCGCCCTCACTTTTGAGCCTGAGACTTCGCCCGCTTTAGGCATTGGGTTCCGCTGTGGTTTTTTGGGACTGCTGCACAAGGAGATTATCCAGGAGCGGTTGGAGCGGGAGTATAACCTTAATATTGTCACCACTGCTCCTTCGGTCAGGTACCGGGTAACGGACACGCAGGGTGAGACTTTCGAGATCGAATCGCCGGGCGGGCTTCCCGAACCCCAACACGTTCAATATATCGAAGAACCATATATCGAAGCCATTATCATAACGCCGGACACCTATCTGGGCAATATAATAAAATTGCTGCAAAAGAGGCGCGGGATTCACAAAAAGATGGATTACATCAGTCCGCAGCGTGTACATCTTACTTATGATTTGCCTTTAGCGGAAGTATTATATGATTTTTTCAACAAGATCAAATCTCTATCCAGCGGTTATGCTTCATTCGATTACGAGATTAAAGATTACCGCCGCTCGCCTTTGATGAAGTTGGACATCCTGGTTAACGGGGACGCGGTGGATGCCCTGGCTTTGATCGTGCACAAGGACAATGCTTACACCGTCGGCAGCCAGGTCACTTCGCGGATGAAAAAGGTGATTCCCCGGCAGTTGTTCGAAGTGGTTCTGCAGGCTGCCATCAGCAGGCGGATTATTGCCAGGACGGTAGTAAAAGCTTTGAAGAAGAATGTTTTGGCTAAGTGTTACGGCGGGGACATCACCC
>JAGLSW010000292.1 GCA_023135565.1 Candidatus Aminicenantota bacterium
AAAAGTTTGAACAAAACTTTTAATTATTTAAAAGCGAGAAGCGCTGCCTGCCGCGAAGCGGCTAATAGGGTGGGTGCGCCGCACCCCTAAAAATCCGGGTGCTTGACAAAGAGATCGGGATACCTCTTCAACAGGGCTTCGATTAAATACTCTTCCACCTCTGTTCTCGAACTAAAACCGGTCAATTGTTTGACTACTTTTTTTAAATAAGAATAATGGATGCGGGTAAAAATTCTCTTGATTTCTATAATAGCCAGCGGGTTCATGGAAAAATTCCTGTACCCCATTCCTAAGAGCATCAAGGCTGTAAACACTTGCCCGGCCATCTCACCGCAGATGGTTACTTCTTTGCCGATTTTTGCCGTTTCCGCCGCGATTTCCATTAAACTTTCGATTACTGCGGGATGATAGGGATTGTATAGGTAAGATACCGCACTGTTATTCCTATCCACAGCCAGTAAATATTGTATCAAATCATTGGTGCCGATGGAAAAGAAATCGATCTCATCACGCAGGTGCTTGATTAACTTAATTGTGCCGGGTATCTCGATCATAATACCTATTTCTACATCTTTGCCGGGATACTGCTGCTCATTTTCCAATTCCTCTTTTGTTTCCGCCAGTATTTTTTTTATGGTATGGATTTCCTCTATCTCCGTTATCATGGGAAACATGATTTTTATATTGCCACTTTTATTGGCTCTCAGTATCGCTTTTACCTGCTTTTTGAAAATCTTTTTTTCCGGCAGCAGCAGCCTGACTGCCATGGAACCGAGATTGGGGTTTGCTTCCGCTTCACCTTTGAAATAGTCGTCGGCTTTATCCCGGCCGATGTCATAGGTCCTGATAACCACAGGTCCCGGGAAAATTTTCTGGGCAATGTTTTTATATATCATATACTGCCGCTCGGTAGATAACGCCACGGCCCTGTCCATAAATAAAAATTCAGTCCTGAATAAACCGAGACCCTTCGCACCGTAAGATAGAGCCAGTTCGCTCTCAAAGGGCATCTCGATATTACCCAGTAAATTAAACCGATAGTTGTCTTTCGTTTTATCGGGTAATTTGATAACTTCCTTTAACTTCTCCTTGTACAACCGGTATTTTTCTTTTTTTATCGATACCTTCGAAATCGTCGATTTCGGGGGATTAATCAAAATTTCCCCGCTTAACCCATTCACTACCAAAAAGTCATCACTGCTTATGGTTTCAGTGGCATTCTTTGTCTCTAAAACAACGGGAATCTCGAGGGTGCGAGCCAGGATTACCGTATGCGAGGTCTCGCCTCCTTCATCTAAGACCAGGCCTAACACTTTCCCTTTCGACATCAGGCCGGCTGCGATCGATGGCGGCAGGTCGTCCGCTACAAGAATTACGTTTTCTATATCCGCATCGGTTTTTTTTTCGCTCTCTTGGAGATTGTTGATGACTCTTATTAGAACATCGGATATATCATTGCTCTTCTCTCTAAAAGAGAGATCGGGGATTTTATTGAAAAAATCGAAATATTTTTTCTCAACCTGTTTTATGGCCCATTCCGCTTTGACGGAATTGGCTGTTATGTAATGCTTTATGTCGCTGGTCAGGTTGCCGTCAGTTAACAGCGCATATTGAGTGTCGATAATCAGGGCCGGCTCCTTGCCCATAATCTTCTGCAAATTATCATAAATTTTTTTCAACTGGCCCCTGGTTTTTTTCACTGCCTTGTTAAACCGGTCGATTTCGGCCGCTGTGAATTCTTTATCGATCTTCTCTTTAAGGATTATCTCTTTTTTGGAATTAAATAGGAGTGCCTTGCCGGTAACAATTCCGGCTGAAACCGGTTTGCCTTTAATGATCTTCATTTAACCCGTTACTAAAGCTGCTCCTTACCCAGGTTTCTAGTTTTCTTCATCGAATTTCTCCTGGAAGATATCTACGATTGCAGTTGCTGCTTTTTTTTCATCTTTTCCATCTGTTTCGATAGTGATCTCGTTTCCCACGGAAGCGGCCAGGGTCAGGATTCCCAATAGGCTTTTAGCATTTACCCGGTCTTCATCGTAAATTAAAAACACTTCAGATTGAAAGGTATTGGCTAAATGTGATAATTTGGCCGCGGCCCTGGCATGAAGTCCCAATTTGTTGATTATTGTTATTTTCTCTTTTATCATGCTCTCTTTTCTCCTAAATATTCGCTTATTATATTGATGTCGTTTATGGCTCCTTTTTTTATTATCTTAACCAGTTCATTGAAGGCGATTTTTTTTTCCCTGTGGGTCAGGAATTTTAACAAACCGGGCAGATTGATACCGGTAATAATTTCGATATCCCGGCTTTTAAATTTATAACATATATTCGTCGGCGACCCGCCGAACATATCGGTAAAGATGATGGTTCTCTCGTTTTCATTTTT
>JAGLSW010000293.1 GCA_023135565.1 Candidatus Aminicenantota bacterium
CCTGTTTTAGATTTTTTCCAAAACTTGACAGGTTACGTTTTTTTTAGTTGCGAAAAACATCCGCTTCATGGTATAATCCTATATTCTATGATTAGTTGTTCTTAAAAACCGGTTGTGTAAAAATTCGTTATTTTTTTCACTAAATATTTTGTGAAAGTTTGTTAAACAAACAAGTTTTTTTTCAACCTGGGCGCTATGCAATCCCCAGGACCCTTAGAGGGTGCCGACGCCGTCCGCTTTTTGTTACACCAAGACAAACCATGAATACTCTTTTTAGCACACTCGGTCACGTCAAGAGAACAGCCGGAAGAAGATACCGCCGCCTCTTATTCATTCTTCTTGTGGGGATAGTTCTATTGTTTTCGCCCCTGTTTTCTTTGGACCCCGATAAGGAATTGAACCGGTATGTACTGGATACCTGGGGGATCGGTGAAAATCTACCGCAGAACACTGTTCACGCTATTACCCAGGCTGAGGACGGTTACATCTGGTTAGGTACCCAGGAGGGTCTGGTTCGTTTCGATGGGGTTAGATTCGATGTGTATGATAAAAGCAGGGTGGAGCAGTTGTCGGAGAACTGGATCAGTGTACTCTACAACGACAATCAGGGCAATCTCTGGATCGGCACCACTAACGGTTTACTCCGGCTGAAAGAGGGTAAATTCACCTTATATACCGTCGCACAAGGATTATCCGACAATTTCATTCGGGCTATTTGCGAAGACCGGGACGGCAGCCTGTGGGTGGGCGCAGAGGACGGGTTGAACCGCCTAAAAAATGGCAAATTCACCGTTTTTACTAAAAAAGACGGCCTTTCCGACGATAGGATTATGGGCCTTCTCGTAGATCGCCGGGATAACCTGTGGATCGCCGCAAGCAGCGGGCTGCAGCGCCTAAAAAACGGCAAATTCAACATCTATACCGCCGCCGACGGTTTGTCCGCTAACAAAATCACATCCCTTTGCGAAGACCGGGACGGCAGCCTGTGGATCGGCACGAAAAGCAGTGGACTAAACCGCTTTAAAGACGGCGCCTTCACCGTATACACAACAAAAGAAGGGCTAATCGACGATAAAGTGTACTGTATTTATGAAGACCGGCACGGTACCCTGTGGGTCGGCACCGGCGAAGGTCTGACCCGCCTGCGGAACGGTAAATTCTCCTCATTCGGCACTAAGGACGGTTTGTCCTACGGCCTGGTGGAATCCATCTACGAAGACTACGAAGGCAGCCTGTGGATCGGTACGGACGGCGGCGGGCTGAATCGCTTGAAAGACGGCAAGTTCTCTCTTTTTACCGAAAACCAGGGCCTCTCCGACAACATGGTATTCCCGATTTATGAAGACAGCCGGGGCGCCATCTGGATCGGCACCTACGGCGGGGGTTTGAACCGTCTTAAGGGCGGTAAATTTTCCCATTTTACCGAAGAGCAGGGTTTAGCTAATAATATTGTGTGGGCCATCCATGAAGACCGTGAAGGCGCATTGTGGATCGGTACGGATGAAGGCTTGAGCCGTTTTAAGGATGGCAAGTTCACCACCTTTACCACCAAGCAGGGCCTGAGTTATGACAGTGTGGGAGCTATTTGCGAAGACCGGGACGGGAACTTGTGGGTGGGCACGGATGAAGGCTTGAACCGTTTTAAGGATGGCAAGTTCACCGATTTTCCCGGCAAACAGGAGTTGGCCGACAGCACTGTCAGGGTTATTCACCAGGACCGGGACGGGAATATATGGATCGGCACGGACGAAGATCTAAACATGTTAAAAAATGGTGAAGTTACTACCTATACCACCGACAGCGGCCTATCCCATAACACGATAGGAGCAATCCATGAAGACCGGGAAGGCGTCCTCTGGATCGGTACGGACAGCGGTTTGAACCGCTTTAAAAACGGCGAATTTACCGGCATTACCGTGAAAGACGGCCTCTTTAACGACCTGATCTTCCAGGTACTGGAAGATGACCTGGGTAACCTGTGGATGAGCTGCAATAAAGGCATTTTCCGGGCCGGTATAGATGAACTGAACGATTTTTGTTTGGGGATCACCGACAAAATCCACTGCGTTTCCTATGACGATAATGACGGCATGAAAAGCAGGGAATGTAACGGCGGCACCCAACCGGCCGGGTGGAAGAGCCGTGACGGGAAACTCTGGTTTCCGACTATCGCCGGCGTAGTGTGCATCGATCCCCGTCATATAAAAACCAACCTGCAGCCGCCGGTGGTGAAAATAGAAGAGATTATCGCAGACGATATCATCTTTAAGCCTCCTTTCATCGCTAACAACGGGAAACCTGTGCTGCCCCCGGGAACAAAATATTTTAAGATTCATTATACAGCTTTAAGCTTCTTAGTGCCGGAGAGGGTGCAGTTCAAAGTAAAACTCGACGGTATCGATAAAGAATGGCTCCATGTGGGTACCCGGCGCACCGCTTATTATACCGAACTGCCGCCGGGGCTTTATACTTTCCGCATTCAGGCCTGCAATAACGATGGTGTCTGGAATGAAGAGGGGGTCTCTCTCTCATTTTTTGTCAAATCCTTTTTTTATCAAACCTGGTGGTTTTATGTATTGTGCGTCCTGGGGGTCCTGTTTTCAGCAGTAGGGATCTACCGTTACCGGGTGAAACAATTAAGAGACCGCAAAATCGAGTTGGAGCACCTTGTTACCGAACGGACCAGCCAACTGGGTGAGTCGAACATAAAATTAGAAGAGTCCAATAGACACTTAGAAGAATCCAATCGTCAATTGGGCAAAGCCAACGTGGAGATATCGAACCAGGCGGAGGACCTGAAAGAGGCAAACGAAACCGCCCGTAAAGAACGCCGGGCAGCCGAAGCCGCCAATAGAGCCAAAGGCGAATTCCTGGCCCGCATGAGCCACGAACTGCGCACCCCCATGAACAGTATCGTGGGTTTTAGCGATATGCTTTTAGACACACATCTAAACGGGGAACAGCAGGAATTTGCCAGGACCATCAGCCGCAGCGGAGAATCGTTAACTGCTATCTTGAACGACATCCTCGATTTTTCCAGGATCGAAGCGGGGAAACTATCCGTCGAGCCTATCGATTTCGACCCGGAAGTAACGACTTTCGATGTGATCGAAACGGTAATGCCCAGGATCGGTTCTAAACCGGTGGAGATGTTGTGCCGTATCGGCAGTAACGTACCTGCTTATGTAAAGGGAGATCCCGGCAGGTTTCGCCAGGTAATGATCAACCTGCTGGGGAATTCGGCCAAATTTACCGCCGAAGGGGAGATCGAGGTGCTTTGCGACGCCGCGGAAGAAAAAAACGACAGGATAAAATTCCACGTAAAAGTGCGGGATACAGGCATCGGTATAGCGGCGGATAAATTAGAGGCCATCTTCGATGTTTTCCAGCAGGCAGACGGCTCCACTACCCGCGAATATGGCGGTTCCGGTTTAGGATTAGCCATTTGCAAGGAGATCGCAGCGTTGATGGGCGGCGATGTATGGGCGGAAAGTGAAATAGGCAAAGGAAGTACCTTCCATTTTACCGCCTGGATGGAGAAATCGAAAAAAGCCCCGGAAAAAAAGGCGGTTCACAGCCGTTTAAGGGGTAAAAAAGCCTTGATCGTTGATGATAATCATAATAACCTGGAGATTTTAACCCATATATTAGAACGTTCAGGAATGAGGGTGACGCAAGTTGCCGACAGCAGTAACGCTGTACCGCTTGTTTTGGAGAGTTTTGCCGTGGAAGATCCCTTCGACATCTGTATCCTGGATATCTGGATGCCGGGGCTAAGTGGAGATGAGGTCGCTGAACAGATCCGGGCCCTGCCCTCTCCTGTTTCGCAGTTACCGCTGCTGGCCTTTTCCTCCTCCTCCATGAGGCCCCCCCGGGAACACAAAGAGTCCGGTTTCGACGGCTTCCTGCCCAAACCGGTGCGTAGGGAAAAGCTGATCAAAATGATCGAACGCTTGTTGGCAAAAGGTGGAGGGGACAGCGCGCCGTCCAAAGAAGAGGAACTGGTTACGCGGCACACCATTGCCGAAGAAGTAAAACACTCCACCCGTATCCTGCTGGCGGAAGATAATGTCATTAACCAGAAACTGGCTCATTTTATGTTAACCAAAGCAGGCTACCAGGTACATGTGGTAGCGAACGGGGTAGAAGCGGTTGACACCTATACGTCCGCGCCTACCGACTATGACCTGATCCTTATGGATGTGCAGATGCCGCGCATGAACGGCTTGGAAGCCACGCGGTCGATACGGGCGATGGGGTTTAAGGAGATTCCTATTATTGCCATGACGGCCCAGAGTATGAAAGGGGACCGGGAAAGATGTATCGATTCGGGTATGAATGATTATATTTCCAAGCCTATCAAAAGAGAAACCGTCTTTTCCCTGGTCAAAAAATGGGGAGGCAGCGGCGTTACCCTCTAAGCCCCGGCTGGGTACCTATAAGCTGCGCTTCTCGATCAACAAAAATCCCGGTGGCACGGGGGTCGGCGTCCACAGCCTATAAGGGGCTTTCGAGTAACAGAAAAGCGTATCGCTCATGAAAAGTTTTGCCCCGTGCGCACGGG
>JAGLSW010000294.1 GCA_023135565.1 Candidatus Aminicenantota bacterium
TAATAGCCATAATCATACCTCCGATTTATTTTTCTTTTTGGATGGCTTACCGGTTGGGGGCGCCGATCCCTTGTTTTTTGTTTTCTTACCGGAACTTTTGCTCTCTTTTTTCCACTTCCTGAAATCCCGCTTCTCCCCGGTGCCGATAAAATAAGCCTCCATATCACTGCGCGTTATCGCAGGCATCCGCAGTACCCGCGGCGTTATACTTAACAATATGTCGGTGCGTTCATCGGTTTTGTTCCGCGATGAGAATATATTCTTGATTATAGGCAGCCGGTTCAAAAAGGGAATGCCGTCACTGCTGCCCGTACTACGGCCCCGCCTTAAACCGGCAATGATCCCGGTTTCCCCGTCCCGCAGCCGCAGCACAGTGGAGACTTTCCTGCTGCCTAAAGTGGGCGGCACAAATGTACTGCCCGAATTGGTGACATAGGTCAACTCGAATTTCAATTCCAACGTAACCTCCCGGTTGTGATGAATCGTAGGCGTGACCACTATGGAAATACCCACATCGGTCATGTCATAAGAGGTAATGGGCTGCTGGTTCAAACCTCCGGAAGATACCGGGACAAACGTAGTCCTGGGGATGGGTCGCTTCTCGCCTAACTTGATGTCGATTTTCTCCCGGTCAAGCCCCCTGACTTTGGGCTGAGCCAATATCTTAGAGTCCGTAATCGACGAAAAAAACTTCCATACCACATTGGGCAGCGTCACTTTTATATCATCGGAACCGAGATAATAAAGATCGTTTAACCTTTTACCGGCGCTTACACCTTCTACTTCCATGCCCATATTATAAAAAGTGAGACCGGCGCCGAACTCATCGAGCTTCGTTTTATCCACCTCTATGATCTCGACTTCTATCTCGACTTCTCCTTTGCGCTTGTCTATAAACCGCGCCACTTTCTCTATAAAAAAAATGTTCTCAGGGGAATCGGTGACAATCAAAGAATTGGTGCGGTTGTTCAGGATCATTTTTTCAGGTTTAAATTGGGATTCCAAAATCTGCTTGGCTTCCTGGGCTTCGATATTGGAAAAATATAAGTTTTTGATCAATAACTTCTTGAACTTCTTTTCATTGCCCGGAGTGGCCCTGGTAATGATAATATTATTGCTGTCCAAAACATAATACTTGCAATTGAATATCAAACACATACTTTCCAGGGCTTCATAAAAGGTGGTTTGCACTAAGGAAATCGTTACTTTGCTGTCCCTGAAACCGGGAGAAAAAAGTATATTTACTTTCCCGGCTTGGCCTAATACAGCGAAAATCTTTTTCAAACCGGTTTTGTTTTTGAAACCCAGGTCGATGCGTTCCGGGTTTTTAAATATGCCGGGCAGCCCGATGTTTATATCGGTTTCTTTTTTGATGGCTTCCAGGCTCTCTTTTTCCTTGCCTGATTCCATTAATACCGCCAAAGCCCTGCTTGCTTCGTTGTTGCCGGGGTCGAATTCTAAAGCCTTGCGATAAAAAAGCACGGCTGTTTCTTTATGCCCGGCTTTCTCTTGTTCCCTGCCGGAGTAAAAATAATAGGTGGAAGCTTCTTTTAGCAGCTGGTCGATGTCGATTTTCAGGTTTATGCTGCGGGGGTTGGCTTTTAGAGCTTTAAAATAGTGTGCCAGGGCTTCTTCGTAGGATTTATTTTTTTTCAAATCTTCGGCCCGGCGGATATGGCTGCGGGCGCAGGCGCCGGAGAGCAGCGCCAACAGGATAATCATACAAGTTACAAAAAACGAACGTTTCATTTTATTACCTCAAAAAACACTATCAGAAAGGGGGTTAACTGCCTCTGGCGGCCCCTGCCGGGGAGGCCAAA
>JAGLSW010000295.1 GCA_023135565.1 Candidatus Aminicenantota bacterium
GCAGCGGCTTAACGCCACCCCACGCTCGTGGGGCCGCCGGAGGCAATAAATAAAAAAATGAAAAACAACGAACATAAAACATGCAAATACAGTTTTAATCCTTACCGGCAGGAAGCCCCGGACTGGAACAAAGCCGAATACGCTTTTTTAAAAAGCAGCGACATGTTGGATTTCCATAAAACCATCCCCGGTTATGAACCCACCCCCCTGACTGCACTGCCAAACCTAACTAAAAAATTAGGCATGAAAGAAATTTTCGTCAAAGATGAATCTTTTCGTTTCGGCATCAAAGCTTTTAAGGCGCTAGGGGCCAGCTATGCCATACACCGTTTTCTGCAGCGGGCGGCGTCCGCGCCCGGCGAATCCTCTTTTACTTTCTGCGCCGCCACGGACGGCAACCACGGTAGGGCAGTGGCCTGGACAGCCCGCAGGTTAAAACAAAAAGCCGTCATCTATATGCCCGAAGACACAGCCCGCTCCAGGATCGAGAATGTGGAAGCAGAAGGAGCTAAAGTTGAATTAGTGCCCGGCACTTTCGACGACTGCGTGGAAAAATGCGCCGCGGACGCCGAAAAAAACGGTTGGCAGGCTATTTCCGATACCGCCTATCCCGGCTATTTTGAAATCCCTCAATATATCATGCTGGGCTATACTACCATATTCCGGGAAATGGAAGGTATTCTCCATAAAGAAAACGATGCCGGGATAGATTTCCTATTCCTGCCTGCCGGGGTCGGTGGCATAGCCGCCGCCGGATCAAGCTATTACACCCTCAAGTACAAAACGGCGGGCGCAGGCCCACAGCCCATGAACGTGGACGAAACGATTTCTTCGCAATTAAAAGAAGTTCGCAAAAAAACAATATCTCCGCAGACCGGCAGTACAGGGAAGCGCCCCAAACTCATCTGTGTAGAACCTGCCGCCTGCGACTGTTTTTTAGAATCCATAAGATTTGGGAAAGGCAGCCCCCTGCCTGCCCGGGGCAAGCCGGAATCGATCATGGTAGGTTTAAACTGCGGCATCCCTTCGCCTGCTGCCTGGCCTGTTATTAGGGACAGTATGGACCTTTTTATCGGCATCACCGACAACTATGCCGTCGCCGCCATGCGGGAATACTACAAAGAGAACGTCACTTCCGGCGAATCGGGAGCTTCCGGTCTGGCCGGGCTTCTGGCCTTGTTACAGGACAAAAGGCTGCGCGACGCGAAAAAGCAGATCGGTTTAAACAGCGATTCCCGGGTGCTGCTCATCAACACCGAAGGGGACACCGACCCGGTTAATTACCAAAAGATAGTAAGATAGGTTATTGCATCCGGGGTTCCTTTAGCCGAAATTTGTTACCGCCGGGGCTCTTTATCCCCGGCTTCTCCCGTTTCATTCAACACTGATTATAGCGGAAGAACGGACTATCTCATCATCTCGTTTCAACGAGATGCCGGGCGCTCGTGGGGCCATTACCGCTTTCGCTCGGGCCCTAGTCTCTGAACCTTCCCGGGCCCTTGGAACTACGTGAGTTCCGCCGTCCCGGGCTTGGCTGCCGATTATCCGTCCCCGGACTTCCCGGCAATTCACCCGGTTTTCATCCGGCGCTTGCGCACCGGCGGGCCTTTTAAAGCCGACCCCGGATACAACTAACCTTTAAGGAATTTCCTATCTATTGTATACGTATAAAAATACCTACCGTTCTCATATGTGTAAAGCGCTAATCGTTTCGCCGGTCCGATTAAGGCTCCCAATAAGGGGGCAAATACTCCCGGCCCCCGGTAAAAAAGATGAAATCTCCTGTAATCCGGTGAATCTACTACCTGTTGTATATCTTTTTTTAACTTTTCCGCGATTTTTTCCCAGTTTTCCGATGGAGCGTCCACATAGTCGGGATACACAAAATTTACCACGATTTCAGGATTTTTTAACTCCAGGGAGTGCAGGGATTTCTTTACCTGCTTTTCTATGGAATCACCGCCGATGGATACTAATATCAAACCTTCTCTACCGCTTTCCTTTTCGATAGACGGAGCAGTCCTGCACATTTCCTTTTGCACAAAAGCAGGGATAACAATGGTAAACCAGTCCGCACTGATTTTAAATTCGGGGAGTATACCGGCAATTTTTTGAGTCGCTTTTAAAATGGTTTTTATCCCCTGGCCGTCGTTTTCGGCGAATCCCAAAGCCACCATGAACCAGGCCAACGAAGGGTTTCTCCAGGAAGGATGCGCCTCGCCGGTTTTAATTTTTTCTACATCAATCCCGTTATATAATCCGCCGGGATTGGTAATTTCGATCCTGTCGTTAAATACCACCACCCGCGCCGGTTCATGGGAATGATAATCCCGGTGCACAAAGGCATTGACTACAGACTCACGGATTGCCCTGGTAGAATACCGGGTTCGGTTTTGTGTACCTGTTAACATATCCACAGTTTTGTCGATGTCGATGCCCATGTGTAATTGCAGTTTATCCACAATGCTGCGAATGAGCTGGGGAATGGGACCGAAAATCTCATAACGCCGGCTCCTGTCCGAAGCTTTGTCATTACCCTGGTAAATGGACAGGATGCCATAGGCTCCACGAAAGAAAAGGTGCGGCTCCCGGCCGAACAGCAGCAGGGCAAAATTACGGGGGACATAATGATCCGCTCTCCCCGGCGGAGAGGTAACCAGGCTCGGCACGTCACCCCGCAGCCGGGTGTCCGCATCCAGGTAACGTTCCAATGGAAGCGGGAGATCCATCTTTCCGAGGAATTCTCTTAAAGCAAAACGGTCGATGTCGTCGATAGCACCCTCAGGATGAGTCTGGTCTAAATAAGGGGGCCAGATTTTTTTTTGTTCAAGCAGTCGTGAAATAAGCCCATCGGCCGACCTGGTTTTGTCGTTTACACGCACATAGTATTGGGCTCCCTGGCCTTTAATCCTATAGCGGTGGGCCTGGGACGACGCCAAAATTTCAAAAATTAGTATCCGGCGAGAAGAATCCCCCTCTACCGGGTAATCTCTGATTTCAGGAGTTAGGGGCGGTTCCACGAAGCGGTGACAGATATCCTGAACTTTATTTTCTATCTCTTTAAAGCGTTTTTCATCCAGGCCCACAACGCGGGCAGTGATCTCACCGGCCTCATTTTTTTCTTCCCGGAGACCGCATATAACCCTGCCGCCGCCAACCTGTTGAATATCGTTAGCAAAAGCGCAGAGCGTTTTTACAACTCCTCTCTCATCAGCCACATTCTCCTTCCATTCGACCCGGACATTTTCCCGCTGCAGTTCGAGATTCCAGTCTATCGGCTTAATTTTTTTTTTGGCTGTTCCCATGGTTTTATTTTATAAGAAATCCTCATTTATTGCAACTGTAGTCATCATTTTAATTTAATTAATTACCGGGGTGTGGTAAAATAAGCCCCGTAATAAACGAAAAAAAATGATCGAACTAAAATCTTTCGCAAAAATCAATTTGGGCCTGGAAATAACCGGCAAACGAAAAGACGGCTACCATAACCTGAAAACCGTCTTCCAAACCGTCTCCCTCTACGATACCCTGGAAGTCGAAGTAAACAGCGCCGGTAAACTAAATTTAGACGGCAGCGACAAATCCGTCGAATGGGATCAAAACAATACCATCGCTAAAGTCTATGCCGTTTTCCGCGAGCACTGTAACATCGAGCAAGGTTTCGACGTTTTCGTGCACAAAAGAATACCCCCCGGCTCCGGCCTGGGCGGAGGCAGCAGCAATGCCGCAGTATTCCTTTTATTTTTGAACGAAGGCTTTAACGCCCGCTTAGGAGCGCAGGACTTAATCCAAATCGCAGCCCGCACCGGTGCAGATGTCCCCTTCTTTTTAGTAGGAGGAACCGTATTAGGCGAAGGCATCGGCGAAAAAATGACCTCCCTCGAAGATTTAGAAGAAACAACCTTCGCCATAGTGGTTCCCAATATCAAAGTATCCACAGGATTAATTTTTTCAAAACTAAACTTGACAAGAAGGCCATTTAAAAGTAAAATAGATACCTTCGTGAAAAACAAAGAATTTCCCGTCCTGGAGAATAAGCTGGAGGAAATCACATTTGAATTATTCCCGGAAGTGAAAGCGATAAAAGATAAAATGTTAAATAGAACAGGTTGCGATTTTGCTTTGATGAGCGGTAGCGGCGCCGCCGTCTATTGTACCGCCCAAAGACAGGATATTACCGGGTTGAAAAACCTCTTCCCCGGGTGCGCGGCCTTTATCGTTAAAACAATAAAAAGACAAGATTATTTAGTGAGCATTGGGGCGTCGCCAAGCGGTAAGGCACCGGTTTTTGGAGCCGGTATTCGTAGGTTCGAATCCTGCCGCCCCAGCCACTCTAAGAAGAACAATGTGTGAAAATAAATATTTGATTTTTTCAGGTTCCTCGAATGCTCGATTGGCAAAGAATATCGTAGCGCATTTAGATAAAACTCCCGGCGAAGCCTATTTGGGGACATTTTCCGACGGTGAAATAAAATTCCAGAGCCATGAAAATGTCCGCGGCGCCGATGTGTTTGTGGTGCAGTCTTTTACCGAGGATATCAACTTTCATATAATGGAGTCGCTCTTGATGGCAGACGCCTTTAAACGGGCATCCGCCAGGAGAATAACGGCAGTGATCCCCTATTATGCCTATGCCAGGCAGGACAGGAAAGATAGACCCCGGGTGCCTATTTCCGCGAAGTTAATCGCGGACTTGATGGAAACCTCCGGCTATACGAGGATGTTGACCATCGACCTACATGCCAATCAAATCCAGGGTTTTTTTGATATGCCGGTAGACAATTTGATGGCGCTGCCGATTTTTATCTCTCACTTTGAAAAAATGAACCTGCAGGATGTAGTTGTGGTTTCCCCCGATGCCGGCGGCGTCGAGCGGGCCAGGATTTTTTCCCAGAAGCTTCATGCCGACCTGGCCATTGCCTATAAGATGCGGCCTGAACCCGGGGTTGCCAAGATCATCAATATAATCGGCGATGTGAAAGACAAAAACGCGATTATAGTCGACGACATCGTGGATACCGCCGGGACGCTGGTGAAGACGGTAGAGGTGCTCAAGGACAAAGGAGCTAAAAGGATTTTCGCAGTTTGCACTCACGGTATTTTTTCCGGGAAAGCGATAAGCAATCTCGAAGGTTCCAGCATGGAGAAGATATATGTATCGGATACGATACCTTTAAAAGAAAATAAATCAGGATGTGAAAAAATAGAAGTATTATCAGTTTCAAAATTGTTTGCTAACGCAATAGACAGCATACATAAAGAAACATCAGTATCAAAATTATTTTTATAAACGAGGAAAAAAATGGAAAATGTAACCACCCTTAAGGCTGAAACAAGAAACCAGGTAGGGAAAAAAATCGCCAGGCAGCTTAGAAGAACAGGCAAGATACCGGCTATAATCTATGGCGGCGATAAAGAATCGGTACCGGTTTCCCTTTTAGTAGACGATATAAAAAGTATATTAAGGTCGGGAAAAAAGGAAAATACCGTGCTGCGTATTCAACGGGATAAGTTGAACATCGACGCTATGCTGAAAGAAGTCCAATATGATTATTTATCGGACAATATCATCCATGTAGACCTGATCCGCATAGACTTAGAGAAACCTGTTATTGTCGACGTACCTATCAAACTCGAAGGAGAAGCCGTGGGCGTAAAAGTCGAAGACGGCGTTTTCGACTTTAATAACAGGGAAATCAAGGTTAAATGCCTGGTCACCCAGATTCCCGATGAAGTCATATTTGACGTCAGCGAGCTCCATATCGGGCAATCGGTTAAGGCTAAGGAACTGGATATCGAGGAACATGTACAGCTTATTTCTAACCCCAATGCCGTGATTTGTTCTATCAGTGTGAAAGGCAAAATGGAGGAAATAGTGGAAGAGGTTGCAGAGGAAGAAGAAGACGCAGCCGAGGAAACCGAAGGCGAAACCCCCGCTGACGGAGAAAAGCAGCCGGATAAAGGATCCGAGAAAGTACCCGGAAAAGGATCTGGAAAAGGATCCGAGAAAGGATCCGAGAAAGGATCTGGAAAAGGATCTGGAAAAGGATCCGGAAAAGGATCCGGTGAATAATATTAGGAGAAAAGCTCCTTGCCTTTTATAAAAGAAGGCTAAAAACCGTAAGGAGGAAAAAAACGAAATGAAAAGAAAGTATGAGATCGGATTTATTATTAATCCCGAATCTTCGGAAGAAGAAGTGAAGAAGATCATCGACTCTATAGTCGAGATCATCCAGAAGAATGAAGGCACCATCGAGAATATCGACGAGTGGGGCCGGAGGCCGATGGCCTACGCGGTAGAGAAGCACAATGAGGGTATTTACACCTTTATAAATGCCGAAATGCCCGGTAATACGTTTTTCGATATCGAGAAGCGCATGAAAGTAAGTGAAAAGGTTATGAGATACATCATCTTAAGGTTAGACGACAGGCTGAGAAAAGCCAACAAGCTGACCAAAAAATGGCAAAGAATGGAAAGAATTTCAAAAAAATCCGCGGATGACGAAAAGGACGAAGGGTTGAGACGGAGACCGCCTCAGAGCAGGAAGGACCGGCAGGAAAGGCAAGACAGGCAGAAAAAGCATGTTCGGGATGATACCCGGGCAAAAGCCGAAGACAAGGGTATAGAGAAGACAAATAAAGGCGAAGAGAAAGTTCAAGAACAGGAGGTAAAAGATGAATAATGGCGGTTCTAATAGAAATACAGGCAGAGGGCAGAAGAAATTTTATTTTTCGCGAAGGAAGTATTGTGTTTTTTGCAAGGACAGGATTAAGTTGGTCGACTATAAGAATTATAAATCCCTTGAGAATTTTGTTTTAGAGACAGGCAAGATTCTTCCTGCCAGGGTTACCGGCACCTGCGGTTATCATCAGAAGCAGTTGTCTAAAGCCATCAAAAGAGCAAGACACATGGCTTTCTTGAAGTATGTTGAACCGAAGCGAGGTTAAAATGAAAGTTATACTGACTTCAGATATAGAAACATTAGGAAAACTTGGTGCCATCGTGGAGGTAAAGCCCGGTTATGCGCGGAATTATTTATTTCCCAGGGATATGGCGTTAAAGCCTACGCCGCATAACCTGGACTTGATGGAAAAAAGAAAAAAGAAGGTTCAGCAGAAGTTGGAGATCGATAAATTGTCGGCCATGGACCAGAAACAGAAGATCGAAGAGATCACCCTGACTATCGAGAAGAAAGCCGGAGAAAAAGACACCTTATTCGGTTCCGTAACCCCCATGGAGATCGAGAAACTGCTGGAAGAGACCGGTGTGCATATCGAAAGGAAGAAGCTCCACTTAGAAGAACCCATCAAGCGGCTTGGCAGCTATACATGTAAAGTAAAGCTGATGGAAGACGTAGAAGCTGAATTTAAGATTGAAGTTGTGAAAGAAGGAGGCGAAGAGTCGCCGGAGCCTGAACCGGAACCAGAGGTTGAACCGAAACCTGAAGCTGAGGTTGAGCCGGAGGCTGAGGCTGAGGCTGAACCTGAACCGGAGGCTGAACCTGAGGCGGAGCCTAAGCCAGAGCCAGAACCTGAACCGGAGGCTGAACCGAAACCGGAACCTGAGCCTGAGTAATAACATAGTAACATAGAAAGTGAACCTCACCCCTGATTTAAATAAAGCACTGCCCCACGACGGGTTAGCAGAAAGAGCCCTGTTGGGGGCAATGCTTATTGACAATAGATATGTAAATGAAGTTTTTTCACAGATAACTTCCGGCGATTTTTACCGGGATTCTCACAAGAAGATTGCCGCGGCTATAAGTAAGCTGAGCGATGAAGGTAAGGCCGCCGATACGGTTACGGTTTCCGGGTATTTAGAAAAGGGCAAGGAATTAAAATTTGTCGGCGGATATGAATATTTGAATTCCCTATTGGATGGGATTCCCGTCAAGCTCAATGTTGAGGAATATGTCGCCATAGTCAAAGACAAAGCGGCCTTAAGGCAATTGATATTAACCTCTATGGGGGTTATCCAGAGCGGCACCGAACCTAAGGCCGAGACCAAAGATATATTAGGCAAGCTCCAGGACGACATCATAAAGATTGCCGATTCTGAAATCCAGACCGGTTTCCATGCCACCGATAAAGTCGTGCCGGAGACCCTGGACCTTATCGAGAATATCCAGAAGCATGGCGACTCCGGCGGATTAAAGACGGAATTTTATGAGTTGGATAATTTAACCGGCGGATTTCAGAAAAGCGATTTTATCGTCATTGCTGCCAGACCGTCTATGGGAAAAACTGCTTTAGGCTTAAATATGGCGGCCAACATGGCTGTCAAGCACGGCAAAGCGGTGGGATTTTTTTCTATCGAGATGTCCCGGCACCAGATCATGATGCGATTATTGGCCACTGAAGCCAGGATTAGCATGAGCGCGTTAAGAACAGGGCGGCCCCATTTGAATAAAACCGAGTGGAGTAACTTACAGTTAGCCGCTGAAAACCTAAAAGATGCGAAACTTAATATCGATGATTCCGCCTCACTCTCTATAATCGAAATGAAGACCCGGGCCAGGAGATTATTTAAAGACAAGAAGCTGGATATTGTTTTTGTAGATTACCTGCAGTTGATGAAAGTGACCGGTGAGAATTTGCGCCGCAATGATTCCCGGGCCCAGGAAGTGGCTATCATATCCGCCTCTTTAAAGGAGCTTGCCAAGGAATTGATGATACCGGTAGTAGCCATGGCCCAGTTGAACCGGGCCCCGGAGCAGCGCGGCAGCAAGCGGGAGGGCGCTAAGTATCAACTTTCCGATCTTAAGGAGAGTGGTGCTATAGAGCAGGACGCCGATGTCATAATGTTTCTTCACCGTGATGAGCAGGTTGACCGGGAGACCGATCGCAAAGGCGAAGCTGATTTGATTATTGCCAAGCAGCGGAATGGCCCCACCGGCAAGATTGTTTTATCTTACCGGGATCAGTATACGCGGTTCGATAACATGGAGCACCGCGAGTACGGCGAAGATGATTACATATAGGCCACGGGTGCGGCGCACCCAGCCGGTAAGCTGCTTCGCAGCAGGAAGCGCCTTTGATTCTAAATTATCAAAAGTTT
>JAGLSW010000296.1 GCA_023135565.1 Candidatus Aminicenantota bacterium
CGGCAGGGCCGCCGGAGGCAAGTTCATTTGTCATCCAGGTTCTTGAAATAATTTTTTATCAAATTAAACACTTCGTTGATCGTCCTAACTTTTATAGTCTTTCGCTCACCGGGAAACACTTTGTGAATCCCCTGTTCTACGCCTGCCGCGCTGAGATGCATGAAAACCAACCCCACCGGCTTTCCATCCACGGAGCCGCCGGGCCCGGCAATTCCCGTCACCGACACGGCAATGTCCGCACCGGTTAAAGCCCTAACTCCGGCAGCCATCTCCCGGGCCGTTTCCCGGGAAACTGCGCCATGCTTAATCAATGTATGCTCTTCTACTTTTAGTATTTTTTGTTTTAGCTCGTTGGAATAGGCAACCACGCCTCCTAAAAAAACTTCGGAACTACCCGGCACATCGGTAATGCGATTCCCTATCCCGCCACCGGTGCAGCTTTCAGCAGTACAAAGGGTTAAGCCCCTGCGTTTCGACTCTTTGACGATAAACTCCTCGAAAGCGATATCTTCTTCGGTTATCAAAAAATCCGCCAGCCCGGTTTTTATTTTTTCCGCCACCGCATCGGTTTCTACCTGCGCTTCTTCCACCGATTTCTTGGACCGGCCCAGCAGGTGCACTTCGATCAATCCCGGCGCAGCCAGGATGGTGGCCCGGACATTACGATATTTGCCGTAAATATCGGCGATCTGCGCATCCACCTCCGATTCGGTGATGCCGCCGAACTTGAAACATCTCTTATAAATAAAAAAGTTCGACAGCGGGGCTATCTTCTCAACGAAAACCTTATCGAACATGGGCTTCATTTCCCGGGGCGGTCCCGGCAGCAGGAGCAATCTGCAGGGTTCTTCGTCGATATATTGTCCCGGCGCGGTGCCCAGCGGGTTGGGCAGAACCTGCGCTCCTTTGATAACAAAAGCCTGCCGGGTATTGATATCCGCCATTTTCAGGCCTCTTTTCCTGAACTTCAGCCTGATATCTTCTACGATTTCTTCTTTAAAAAGGAGTTCTTTTTTCAGGGCATTGGCAGCCGCCTCCCTGGTTAGATCGTCTTCCGTCGGGCCGAGTCCGCCGGTGACTACCACTAATTGTGCTCTTTTGCAGGCGTTTTTTATCACCCAGGTCAAATTTTCTAAGTCGTCGCCCACCACCATTTTCATATTCATCAGGATGCCCCTCTCCATAAGTTTTCGGGCCACATAGAGAGAGTTGGTATCCACCCTGTCTTTATCTAACAGTTCGCTACCCACAGCTATAAAAATCGCTCGCATAAAACCTCCGGCCCCGCCCGCGGCGGAACATCATTCAGCTTTCGGCATTCGGCAAGACTTAATCATCAGCCTTACAGTTCTTTTTCAAGACAAAGCTTGAAAAAAGCCACCTGCGGTGGGAAATCGAAATAAGTACAATATATTGTTATTACCGCCATGTAGTGGCACAGGTTAAATAGATACCGCATAATGCAGAAAAAATCAAGTCCCAGGGCCCTATCTTTCGGAAAATTGTAGTAAAATGGGACTTTACATTTTGTTTTTGTTTGTGTACACTATGCCATTACATGGCGATCGAGAGCGACATGTTTTAATTTTGAGTTCTCGCCGTTAGGTGTTCTTTCAAGTTTAGTCTTGAAAAAACACTATGAATTAAAGTACCGAAAGGAACCCGATAGATGGTAGATATTTCTAATTTTAGCCTCGACATACTTAGAGAAGACAGGACGCTGGATTTAGACGAAAATTTCCAATCGGCGGATGCTTTCCAGCGCTTGTGCCATGAGCTGCTCAGCCACCGGCTTAGAAAAAACGACAAACTCAAAATCGACAAACTCATTCCTTTTACCACTAATGGGCCGGACGGCGCGATCGATTCTTACGGTTACATCGACAGCCGGAACACTTTGATAGTCGAATGCAAAAAGAATGAAAATTTAGATGCCGCGAAAAAGGAAGTTAAAAAACTAAGTAAAAAGCTGCATGCAAATTTGAGCAAACCGAATGCCGCAAACACACGGTACGGCCCCTGGTTTAGCACGGCACTAAAAAAATATATCTACTGCGTTTCCTGCACTTTGAAAAACGCTGCTGAATACGAAAATTTGAAAAGTTGGGTGCGGGAGATGATCGACAGTCTCAGCGGTATCGAGGTCTTAGCTCATTTAAAAGAGCTTGAAGTAGAGATATACGCTTGGAACGAATTAAGAGATTTTTTAACCGCCAGTCCTTTCCATTACCACAGGTGGGTAAAAGAGAGAATACCGGGTTGTGAATCTTTAATAGGGTATATAAATCCGAAGCGGCTGCGTTACAAAGCTTACCTGTACAGCGCAAAATTACCGTATATCAGCCGTGACGAATACAAAAAAAACAACCCCGCCGCAGTCGACCTGATTACCGAAACCGGTATCCTGGAACAACTGCTGGACCTGGATATTTACGATGGCTACGTCATCTACGGCGAAGGAGGTATCGGCAAGACGCGGTTGATGTTGGAGTTGGGATTAAGGGCGGAGGAGAAGGAGTGGACGGTATTTAAAGTCACCAGCCAATTAGAGAGCCTATCTCACCTGGAATCCTATTTAAAGCCGGGGCATAATTACCTGCTGATTTTCGATTACATCGAGGAGAATCCACTGTTTACTTCGGACATTATCGAGAAACTGGAATCAATCGCCCCCCATGCCAATGTAAAGGTAATAGGGAATTGCCGGAGAAGCTACATCGACAGATCTGATTTCAAGGATTCTCCCGATTTCATGAAAACCGACCTGACGTTAACGAGCAAAGAAGATGAGACTGCATATAAAAACGATACCGTAAAAAAAATATTAGGCGAGATAAGCCGTTTTTTTAAGGTTGAAGAGGAATTTTATAGATTAAGACCTGCCTATGCTGTTTTTCTCCGTTTCCTTAATGAAAAATATAAAAAAAAAAGTTCCTTTGCCGACTTTAAAAATTTCGATTCTTTCAGGGGGTGGTTAAAGAGAAGGTTGACGTTAACTTTCGATGAGGATAGTTTCGACGATCTGCAAAAAGAGATTTTTTATTTATTCACGGCGCTGCCTGCTCAAGGAGAAATTACCGAAAAGCTATGCGCCCGGTATAAGGATCAAATAACCGACTTGAAAAAAGACGGCTGGCTGGAAGACGATGAAGATAATCGGTCCAGGGGCGAAGAATTTAAAAATGAACTGCGGGTAATCCATGACACCCTGGCAGAAGAAATATTGACGTTCAGGTTGGAAAAGTACGCCCCTGTATTATCTGCATTAAAAGCTGAGATTAAGAATATATTTGATTTTGCCCTGGAATTCGATTGTTTCGAAAACTGTTTCCGGGTTTTTGACCGGGCAGTGGATTGGCAGGGCTTTGCAGGTAAAAAAGACATTTTCTATGATATATTTTCCGGGATTATCCGGGAGAAGCCTGAATTGTGCGGCAGTGGCGACCAGTTTATCACCACCTCGCTGCTGGAAGAAGATGCGGCTGTAGAGCTTTTGGTAGAAAATTTTTCTTTCTTTAAAGACAGGATAGAAAGTTTCGGTTTCGGCTTGAAGTTAAGCCTGAAGATGAAAAATTTATCGAAGCAAGAGATCGGTCCGGGAGTAAAAGAGAACACCCGGAAACTTTTAGACGCCTGGATTTTTGCCAACCGGGATTTTTTCAAAAGCAGTTATATTTCAGTGAGGGTGTTATCATCTTTTTTGTTGTTTTTCGGTTTAGAGGAAAGGTTTGGGGAAGAAAAGGAGAAAGCCCCGGTTTATGTAAATAAGTGGTTGAATCGATACGGTCACAGGTTGGAAGCGAGCTTTGTTATTAAATCCTGGTTGGCTGCTGGGGGTGAAATTGATTTAGTGCGGAGTTATGTAAGTCCCTGGTTGAAAAAATTCCCCTTGGAAATAGAGACCGAATTTGTAATTAAATCCTGGTTGGATGCTGGGGGCGAAAAAGAGATAGTCCGGGAATATGTAACTCCCTGGTTGAAAGAATTCCCCCTAAAGATGGAGACCAGCTTTGTTATTAAATCCTGGTTGAATGCTGGGGGCGAAAAAGAGATAGTCCGGGACTATGTAACTCCCTGGTTGAAAGAATTTCCCCTAAAGATGGAGACCAGATTTGTTATTCAATCCTGGTTGGCTGCTGGGGGCGAAAAAGAGATAGTCCGGGACTATGTAACTCCCTGGTTGAAAGAATTCCCCCTGGAAGAAGAAAAGACCAGCTTTGTTATTAAATCCTGGTTGGATGCGGGGGGCGAAAAAGAGATAGTCCGGGAATATGTAAGCCCCTGGTTGAAAGAATTCCCCCTAAAGATGGAGACCAGCTTTGTAATTCAATCCTGGTTGGATGCTGGGGGCGAAAAAGAGATAGTCCGGGAATATGTAACTCCCTGGTTGAAAGAATTCCCCCTAAAGATGGAGACCAGCTTTGTTATTCAATCCTGGTTGGATGCCGGGGGTGAAAAAGAGATAGTCCGGGAATATGTAACTCCCTGGCTGGAAGAATTCCCCCTGGAAGAAGAAAACACCAGCTTTGTGATAAGATGTTGGTTGGATGCCGGAGGAGAGCCGGAGGTAGTAGAGAAATTTGTGACCCGGTGGCTCGAGAAATATCAAAACAGTTTTGAAGCCAGTTACGTGATTAAATCTTGGATCAAGCGCACCAACGATATCGGCCCCATCAAAGAATTTGCCCACCACTGGCTGCTCCTTTTTAAAGACGACCGGCAGGCAGATTTTGTAATCAAACGATTCTGCCGTTTCCCGGGCATCCCCCAGGACGTCCTGGACGCGGCCATACACTGGTGCCAAAAATACCCGGATAACAGCGAAGAACTCTATACACTATCCTACCTGAGCAGGCATCATATAAACAACGAAAAATTTGCCGCCCCCTGGCTCATCGACTTGCTCACAAAATGGCTAAGCCGGGAAAAATTGAGCAACCACGATATAAGAAATTTAGAAGTTATTATGTTAAATATCTCAAAAAATAAAGAATTCTCCCGCTCCGCTGCCGTTGTAGAACTAATAAAAAAATGGTTTCTTTCCCCCCACAGCTTCCGCCCTTTTACCCTGCATGGAGGGTATGTTTTTTTACAGCGCCGGTGGAATTTCGCAAAATACAGTTCCCTGATTACAGCAGGGCTGGTGGACTGCGAAAAAGATGAGGATAAGATAAAAAAATTCTTAAATTGGGTTAACAAATGGCAGCCGGGAAACAAAAAAAGCATAAAAAGAAACATCGAGACATTAGAAAAAAACTTGCCGCAGTACAACCATCTCTGGGAATTGGTGCGCTTCGACAGCAGCGCAGACGAACTTTGACCCGCTAAAATCCCCATCACGAAATTGCGGGGATAGTGGGCGCAAAGGCGCAAAAAAATGGACGCATCTAAACCGGTAAACCCCTTTTTTTAGAAATAAAACCTTTCCTCTTCTGCCAATATAGTATTAAGTTTCTTGTCGAGAGACCAAATCTTGGCGTGATGTTTCCTCGCTGCCAGTACTATTGCGCAGTCAATAAGCCCGATGCCTTTAGAGGAAAGCTTATTTTTTGAAGAATACTTGCCCGCTTCTAACCACAGATTCTGCTGAGTACCTTTGGGAAGATTTTTCCAATATTCCATCAAGACATCGACTTCACGCTGGCTTTTAGCGCCCTGTAGTAATTCTCCAAAGACACACTCAACTGCTAAAATTTCTCGCTCTTCCAGTAATTTATTTTTTTTACTTTTGGGGTATATTTCGGGTTTTGTTTTAGGAATTCGATCCAGATAGATGTGTCGAGAACAATCATCTCTTACGGTTTAATGAACGAACAGCTTGCGACGAAAAATTCCCGGAAAATTCAAGCGGTTCCCTTTCAACTCTATTATTCAGTTCTTTTATTTTTCGCAAAGAAAGCCATTCTTCAAGCGCGAAAGCCAGGGATTCATCAAGATTTCCCCTTCCGGCATAATACTGCACTTCATCAACTAATCTGTCAGGTAAAGATGCTCTAACTTCCATACCATAAAGATACGATAGATTATTTGATTTGTCAACCGCTGTTGGAATTAAAATCCCCTCCTTTTTCGCTTCCAACCGGCTGGCGGGGGCTTTCGGGGTGATGCGGCGGGGCTTACAAGCGACTATCTATAGTTGTTTGATAAACCTATTGGAAATTATCCGGCGGCGCTGTTTCGATAAGCAGCCCCTTATAGGCTCCCCGTGCCACGGGGTTAAAACAAATTGGGGAAAAGCTTCTTCATCAACTTTACCGATTCAGGGAAAAGCTCATGCAAATATATCTGTTCCCAATGCGCTTTTTTACATCTCCACACTTCGCCTTCTTTTACCAGGCTCAAACGGAAACGGTAAAATCGTCCGCTGTACCGAACCGCTTTGCGGAAGAGTTTCGCCGCGCCGCTGGAAAGAGCGAGTTCTGTTTCTAATTCTGCTTCGGGAACGGCCAAAGTGGTTATTTTGGTAACCAGCACGTTCACCACGATGCCGCGAGACCTGTCGAAATGTTTTTTTACCAGTTCTTCGATATCGGCATAAGTTCTCTCTTCGTCATCGGAATAGTCCGCGGAAATAAAATCCAAAAGACCATCCATATCTCTATCTTCCGTATAATCCCCGATCTTATCGACGGTTTCTAAAATCGTGTCCTCTTCCGATTTCCCGCAGTAGAAAAAAAAGGAAGACAACACAAATAAAACCAAAACAAAACCAACCAAATAGGTATTTCTCGATCTATTTTTCATGAATAAACTATGCCTGATTTTGAGAAAAAAGTCAACAGCCAAAAAGAGTTTTTTGCCTTCGGCGACCCTGCCGGGGGCCACCCCCATTGAATTTGTTGTCGGGGGTCAGCGGCATACCGCACCTTTGAAAAAGTTTGATCAAAACTTTTAATTATT
>JAGLSW010000297.1 GCA_023135565.1 Candidatus Aminicenantota bacterium
ACCACCGTAACCGCCGTTCCCCGCAGTAACCGCCGCGGTCCCGGAAATATTTTTTTTTCTTGCCTCCGGCGGCCCTGCCGGGATCCAAACTTTTGAAAAAGTTTGATCAAAACTTCTGATTATTTAAAATCAAAAGCGCTCACCCGCTGCCCCTACCGGGGGTTATTTCATCGTCTCCGGGCGAGGCTCGCATCATGAGAAACTACCAGGGAAAAAGGCGCATCGCTTGTGTCTGAAACCGTGGTGCCGCTCTCCTTAATCTTGATCGTATAACCTGTCCCGGCTGCCGCGGTGCCGCTGCTGTGCCGGCCTACGGTCCAGGAAAGAACGCCCGGAACAGCGGGAACATTAACGGCAATATCCCCAACTTTTACTCCATCTTTCCACAGGGAAATTTTTAGAGTACCGGTAACAAACGGTGGGGTTCCCCAGGTAATATCCCGCAGGGTTCCGATTTGCCAGTTCTCTCCTCCATTAGGAGAAATAACTCCATAAAACTTTTTTATTATAAAAGGACTGTCACTTATATCCGTGTTAGCAGCGTCAATTTCTTTTATTTTAATCTTATAATCAGTTCCCGGCGGGGCAGTTGCTCCGCCGCTGTGCTCACCGACGGTCCAGGAGTAGACCCCGGCAGCGGGAACGACATTTGTGGCAATAGTCCCTACTACCGTGTCATTTTGCCACAGGGTAAGCTTAATATTCCCGGACAACCCGTCGGCATTCCAGGTAATGTCCCGGCTGAAACCGGTTTTCCAGGCTTCGCCGCCGTTAGGGGAAATAAGGGTCATAATAGTTTGTGAAAGCCAGGGATCATAAATAACGTTATCACTGACTTCATCACCTAAACCGGAGAGGTTGGTCACTGCTTGATAGGGACCGGCAGCGTCTCCCCACCAATTGCCGGCAGCGTCGAAAAGGTCGCCGGGATCCCGGTTCTCCACGCCCACACCGTTCCCAACGATGTAATTGCTGCCGGCCCGGTTCCCGGCAGCAGCATTGGCGGAGATCAAAATCCCGCCGCCGGCGCTATTATCCAGGATGTGGTTGTCGTTGATAATGATGTTTTGCAGCGGTTGAGTTTCTGCCTGTAGGACGATACCGCGGTTGTTCCCCGAAATGGTGCTTTTAGTGATAGAGACGTTGGCGATGGAGCCGGAACCCAGGGTGTGCAGCCAGATACCGCAGCCGTCGCAGAACGCCGCGGAGGGTTCATCGTTACTTCCCCTGACCACCACATTGTAGAAGGAAGCGCTGGTGATGGAACCTGAGTATTTTGTTTCTAAGAAGATGTTTACGTCTTCGTTATCCTCCGCAGTGACATTGGTAAGCGTTATTTCGCAGCCCGCCTCCCTGGCGGAAAGGTCCATGCCCTGGCCGATGTCGCCCGGGTTGGTCCTATTGTTGCTGCTAACGGTGGAATTGGAAATAGCGAGACTGCCGCCATAGATTCTTAAGGCGATCCCCCGGCCACTGCCGTTGGCAGTGACATTGTCGATGACTACCCCTTTTTTGATAATAAAATCGTTGATCTTACCGTAGATGCCGACAATACCGTTGTTGTCGAAGGAACTGTCACTGATATCGAGGCCGGTCACCGGGCCGTACATGGACAGCCCGATAACGCTGTTGCCGTCCATGGTGCAGTCGCTTATGGTTAGACCGTCCACACCGGCAGTAGTGGGCACCCTGAATCCGCTTCCGCCCGGGTTGTTCGATAAATTGCAGTTAGACAGGATATAATCGGTTTGATTCCCGCCGGGATCGAATGCAATCCCGTTGCCGTCATTGCCCACTGCCGTCACATTGTCGAAAGTAATGAAACTGCCGGTTACTATGTTGATCCCGTTGCCCGGGTTGGGGCCGCCGCTGCCCCCGGTAACCCGCATATCCCGGATAACCAGCCGTTCATCCGCTGAGATACCGCCGCTGTGCAAACGGATAACATTCGTGCTTGCAGCGGCGGAAACGATGATAGTGTCAACTGTAGGATTGCTGCCGCTGCCTGCTCCGGCCAGGATGATTCGCTTGTCGATGACGATGTTTTCGTTATAAGTTCCCGCGGCCAGGTTCACTGTATCCCCGGTGCCGGTTTCGTTGTCTAAGGCGTACTGCACCGTCCGGCAGGCTCCGGCTCCCGGCGCTGCCCCGCAGCCCACCCGGTCGGTTCCCAGGTTCACGTCAACATAGACGATGGGGGCCCGGGACCCTATCATATTCATCCAGCCCAATACTGCGAAAATGGCCGCTGCTGCTAATCCTTTCCGGATTATCTTTTTCCTCCGCCCCGCGCCGGTAGAAAAATCATTTTTATTTTTTTTCTTTTTATTATGTCCCATACAAGAAACCTCCTGTGCCACTACATGGCGGTAATGA
>JAGLSW010000298.1 GCA_023135565.1 Candidatus Aminicenantota bacterium
TTACTTTATCTGAGCGCTATAGTCCTTATTGCTTCATTTTTCCGCAGCGCATTTGTGTGCGCGTAAATCTGTGTGGTTTTGGTGTCCTGGTGTCCCATGATCTCAGAAATAGTAACCAGGTCAACTCCCTGCCCGGCCAACATGCTGCCGAAATAATGCCGCAGATCGTGAAAACGGGCATCTTTCACTTTTGCCGCCTCAGCAACTTTTTTCCAGAGCTTTGTGATCGAATCGCTCTCCCTCCTTAATAAAGGAAAGATGTACTCAGTATTTTGCTTAAGTTGCAGCAATTCGCTTTTTAAGGCCGGGTGGACAGGAACCAGCCGCTTCATACCAGACTTCGACATCTGGATGACGAAATTGTCGTCCCGGATATCGAACCACTTCAAGTTGAGTATCTCCCGGAGTCTCATACCGGTATAAATTGCGGTCAGGTAGATGTAATAAAAATAATACCTGGTACTTCCTTCCTCAGCTTCCCGGGACATCTCAGAAGCTGCTGCGGACAGCCTTTCAATTTCGGCCTCAGTGAAAAACCTATACCGCGGGGTTTCCCTGGACTTTTTCACTTTTGAGAATGGGTTTCTTTCTGCCATTTCTATATCGATGGCGAAATTGAAGAGATGTTTATAGGTGGCAATGTACCGATTAACTGATGACTTTTTGATACCTCTTTTCTTGCCCAATTCATCTATGAACTTCTGGCATTCTCGATATGTAATGTCATCAAGTGATCTATCGCCCAGGAACTCATGCAGTAATGATATTTGCTGCATCTTTGTTTTCCAAATCTTGTTTTTTGTTCTTATGTGGGAGCGGTAAGACTCTATCAGATCAGGTAGAGTGTGACTCGAATTCCCCCTGATTTTTCCGATTTCTTCCTGGACTATTCTCAATGCTTCCATTTCAGCCTGGGTTTTGCGCTGGCAGCGGGTTGATTTTTTGAACCTTTTCCCGTCAATCCAGAAATCAACAAACCAAAAGGGAGAGTCCTCGCGCTGAAATAGCTTAATTTGCATACACGGATTATATAAAAAAATCACTTAGAATTCAAGGGGAAGTTAGAAAGGACAAGGTTACGCCTAAATTTGGGGCAATGTAGACAAAATTAAAATAAATGTCTGCAAATCTTGACAAAATGTAGACATTGTATTATAATATAGATATGAACCAAATAAATAAAACAAACAATGATTTAAGGAAGCGGGCTTACGTAATGAAACCTTTTATCCATTCGAGCACTGTTTTCGTCTTCCATGACAAAAAATTGGATAAGAGTTATTGCTATCAGGTAATTCGAGAAACCGAAAAACTGATATGGGTTCAACTGACAGAAAATATTGAAGTGACCAATTTTGATGGAGGAAAAGGGGAATTGCCTCTCAGTGGCAAGTACCGAGGCAAGCCGCTCCTAAAGAAAGCTTTTTATGATAATGACGGAGTATACATAAAAACAAATCACGGAGTGGCCAGACTGTGGTCAAGTTTATGGAGTTAAAAAATGTCAAGAGAATATTACATGAAAAATTTTCCAGAAAAGATCGAGTTTAAGTACGGGGTGGTTTTCGTTAATCCACAAAAATTAGAGGCAATTTGTTTTCTGGATGGGGAGAAGCGGCATAAATTTTATATGGTTTCCACGTCGAAAACCGTAATGAAAAAGTATATCACTGATAACATCGCATACTATACGAAAGAAAAAGAGGAAGGCGCAGCAAGACTGGCAGTACAGGAAAAAATTTACCTCAAGTTTATGGCAAACGTCAAACCGGGAGACATATTCCTCTGCTCCTGGGGGTATGAGCAAACTAATATTGATTTCTATGAGGTCACGAAAAAGAGTAAGAAGTGTATCTTTATTCGACCGATAGAAAAAAGAAAAGAGGAAGGGGGAAAACAGATGGACTATTATGTTTCCCCGCTGCCGGGCAAATACACCGGAGAGGAGATCAGGAAACTTGTACAATTCTATGAGTATGGGATACTGATTAGGATGGAACACGGAGTTCTTAGAGCCTGGGACGGCAAGCCGGTAAACGAAACAAGCTATGCTTAGGAGGTAACATGGTAGGCGTAAGAGATGTTATCGGGTTTCTCCGAAGAGAGAACCGCCTTGGAGCAATATCCTATATAAGGCAAGGTCTAACCTGTAGTGTGGATGCAGCAAAAGAAACTTTAGCAGAAATAGAAAAGGATGAAGGGTTTTATATTTCCTGCCCCTCGTGCGGTTCAAAAAACGCATACTTTCTTCATGGCCGGTCGGTAAGTGTTTGCCTTCGATGCAATGCGATATTTGGTAAAATTAAAAGGCAGGACATGAAAGAATTTGTGGACTATGAAAGAATGGGGGGACACAGCGGTAACGTTCACTATTTTGACTTCAAGATCACAGATGAAGATATCAGGACTCATGGTTGGTATGATCCTGAGACAAAGATAGTTGCACAATGGGGGTGAGAATGGATAAGTTAGTTATAAAGAAATCATAAAAATAAAGGAGAAAAAAAATGAGAAGTGATTACTACGAAAAAAAACAGGACAGGATTGACAGTTACAAAGAACGTGCCGAAAAGGCGAGGGAAGAATCGAGTCGGCAATTTGATTCATCGAAAGAGATTTCAGACCACATTCCTCTCGGTCAACCGATATTGGTGGGCCACCATTCAGAAAGACGGCACCGCAATGATATTAAAAAAATTGACCGCCATATGCGCAAATCTATCGAGGCACAGGGAAAGGCTGAATACTACGATCATAAGGCCGAGGCAGCGGAAAGAAACAGGGCCATATCCAGTGACGACCCGGACGCGCTCCAAAAGCTGAGGGAAAAACTTTCTGGCCTGGAAGAACTCAGGGCGAGAATGAAGGAGGTCAACGCTGATTTCAGGAAGTGCAAGAAGGATGTTGATAAAATGACCACCCTTAACGATAAAGAAAAGGCAGCTTTGAAAGAAGGACTCAGCAACGATTGGCGCCAAAACCCAAAACCATTTGAGCAATATCAATTCCAGAACCTTTCAGGGAAAATTCGTCAGGTTAAACTGCGCATAAAAAAACTTGAAGCCGAAAAGGATGAGCAGACCCAGGTAATCCCGTTTGACGGCGGTAAAATTGTTGACAACGTAGAGGATAACAGGCTCCAAATATACTTTGATGAAAAGCCATCAGAAGAAAAAAGAAAAGAACTAAAGGAGCGCGGTTACCGGTGGGCCCCGTCCGTGAAATGCTGGCAGCGGTACAGGAAGTTTTGGGCTTTAATTGATGCTAAAAAATTAGTTGGGATCGAAGAGGAATAATATGGAAAAGAAAAGAACACAATGGATAATACAAGCTGTAAAGCTCGGCCCACCCTGGCACATCGTGAAGCATGAGGAAACCGGCAAGGTCGATACATTCATACCTGGGGACCCGGAGAGAAAGAGCCTGATAGAAAAGAAGGGCTATGCAGAAGCGGACTTGATCGAATGCCGGGCCGGTCTTGTCATTAGCAGCGGAATTTTGCCGTTCGAGACTAAAAACAAAGCCCTGCAGTGGCTCCGTGATAACGCTGATAATTTCTACTTTTTTTCATTCAGCAGCAAGGAGTTGAAGGATAAGTTCCCGGAAATACCGGTTATAGAGTAAGCCGGGTGCCGGGCTTGACAAGCATTTATCTTTGTATTAAGATAGTTGTATGGATAACGTTGATAAAAGAATGAGCGTCAGGTTAACGCATCATACCGGTAGTGATGTCGCTATATTTCTTGAGAAAAACTTCAAAAACAAGAGCCGTGGAGTCAATGAGATTCTCGACAAATACCTGGAATTAAGAAAGGTCGCCATGGGGCAGATGAAAGGGATGTTTTCAAGAGAAGAAATAAACGCAATGATAGAGGCGGTGGAAGGTGTCGAAGTAAATAACCTGTGGGTGGGGAATAATCTCCTGTTGACGACCGTTCAGAAAGCGGCATTAGGGAAAAATTGGGATATCGATACCCCCTCCCTGATCGACCGGCTAAAAGCCCTGAATAATTTCCAGGCGTTTTTCTTAAGCACCTGGTTAAAAAACGTGCAAGGCGAAGATATAAAAGAGCTATTGTGATAGGATAGGGTGCTGCCCTACGCCCTTAATTAACACCCTCAGTGGATTTAATTTTTAGATTTCTTGAATAATTCTGGCCTTTTCTTTTTAAGATTTGCTTCCAATTTGGGATCTAATCCTTCAACCTTGTGCAGCGAAAGAACATGCAATAGCTGCTCCTCTGTCAACCCTGTGGCCCCTTCGAGATTGGCCCCTTCGAGATCGGCCCCGAAGAGATTGGCCCCGGCGAGATCGGCCCCGGCGAGATTGGCCACGGCGAGATCGGCCTTCAGGAGATTGGCCCCGGTGAGATTGGCCTCCCGGAGATTGGCCTGCCGGAGATCGCCCCCCCAGAGATCGGCCCCCCAGAGATTGGCCCCCAGGAGCTTGGCCCCGGTAAGATTGCCCTCCCGGAGATTGGCCCCGGCGAGATCGGCCACCCTGAGATCGGCCTGCCGGAGATCGGCCCTCAGAAGCTTGGCCCCTTCCAGCTTGGCCCCCAGGAGCTTGGCCCCGGTAAGATTGCCCTCCCGGAGATTGGCCCCGGAGAGATCGGCCCCGGAGAGATCGGCCCCGGAGAGATCGGCCCGGGAGAGCTTGGCCCCTTCCAGCTTGGCCCCTTCCAGCTTGGCCCCGGTGAGATCGGCCTTCAGGAGATTGGCCTTCAGGAGATTGGCCTCCAGAAGCTTGGCCCCGGTGAGATTGGCCCCGGTGAGATTGGCCCCGGAAAGATCGGCCCCTTCGAGATTGGCCTCCAGAAGCTTGGCCCCTTCGAGATTGGCGCCTCTGAGATCGGCCCCGGAGAGAGTGGCCTCCCGGAGATCGGCCCTCAGAAGATTGGCCCCGGAGAGATCGGCCCCGGAGAGATTGGCCACGGAGAGTTCGGCCCCGAAGAGATCGGTCTCGGAGAGAGTGGCCCCGGAGAGATCGATCTCGGAGAGAGTGGCCCCGGAGAGATTGGCCCCGGAGAGTTCGGCCCCGAAGAGATCGGTCTCGGAGAGAGTGGCCCCGGAGAGATCGGCCCCGGAGAGATTGGCCCTGGAGAGATTGGCCCTTATAAAAGAAAAATTTTTGAAAATATAGTCTTTATGTTTAGAGTCCTCTTTACACTTATCTAACAATAATTGCAGAATGAAGTCACTATGATGTATTTTTTTTTCAACCCTTAAATCAGGATTTTCAACAAATCTCTTGACAACAAGAAACTCCTGGATGCTGTAATGGGAAAAGCGGTAATCACCTTCCGAATTTTTATTTAGCAGGGAGCGCCCTTTTATATCAATCGCTTTAACCTTCTTTAAGTCAGAAAGAGCAGCAATTTTAAAATCAAGCTCTTTTTCGGGTATACTTCGGATCTCATTCTTTTGCAATTCAATGGCGAGTATCTCACAGGCTTTTAAAAGCTCTTTTCGTGGAATTTTAGTTTTAGCCTGTTCTCTCGACAACCAATAATCGACCAGGGCATCATAAATACCGTACTCATTCATTTTATTCTGGATGAGTTCAGATTCCTTAAGATCGTCAATTAATGACAGGAGCATCGGGCGACAGCGCAAAGCTCCCATGCTTTTTATTAATTCTTTTGCTTCCTTAATCTTTTTCTTCTGTTTGAAAAACAGCCATTTCCTGGGGAAAAGCTTATCCAGATAAGCATCAACTTTCTTGTCATTGAAAAAAGAAAGGTATTTTGACGGACATAAATAGCCCCCGATTTTGATTCTTCCCGGACGTTCGAGCTGGTCTTTATCTGCTTTAGGAAAGAACTGTGTCCGACAGGTTATAATTACTTTGTGAAATTTTTTGGTTGCATCGAGAATTTCAATCAACCTTTCCTCTACCCGGCCGTATGCGGTGGAGTCCTCATCCAGGGAATCGAGGAGTAAAATAGTTTTCATTTTGTTTTCGATCTCATTGATTTCTTTAATAGAATCTTTACCCAACTTCTTTACGACACAATCGGTGTTTTTGGGCCAGAAGGATGATAAGTGCAGCATTTTTAACATTACAAGCAAAGAGGTTTTCCCCATACCCGCATCAGATAAGATAAACATCTGGCTATAGCCCGCTCTATCAAATTTTTTTGCTCTAAAAAACTCATCGATTTTTATTAATATCAGGTTACTGGTTACCAGGAAGTCCTCTTCGTAACTGTCCGCGGGGTTCACTTCCTGGCAATCGGGATCAACGTAGAATTTGGCAAGCTCTAAAGGATTCATGCCCAGGGCATCGTTTACTTCATTCAATTCCTTTTGACGTTTTTTTTGTGTTCTCCTCAGCTTTTTAAATAACTTTGCTATCCAGTTAGCCCCTAAACCAAAGGAAATTAATTCCAGTGTCATAATGCCTCCTTAAGAACTCATTATACACATTTGGAGATACGATTTCAAGTCGTGTTAATGATTCGCCCCCGGAAGGGCCGCCCTACTCCACCGGCCCCGGAAGCGGCCCTAACTCCGCCGCGCCGGTTTGTTGGCCAGGATGCTGATTAGCCTACTCCTCCCTTCTGGTAAACGGAATTTATTTCCTGTACTTTCGATATTTTGATAGACAAAAAAAATCTAAGCTGATATAATGCGTCCAAGAGGTCTGCACGGAGGGGGACGGCGTCCCCAGCCTATAAGCCTCTTTGCAGCAGGAGGTTTTATATGCAAGTTAGACTGTCCAAAGATCAAAAGATCAAGGTTTCCAGTTCCCATAGTGTTTTCAAAGTTATGAGGCAGATATTGCTGCGTGAGAATGAAATCGAACGGGAGCAGGAACATGTCTGGGTGTTAGGGCTGGCCTCCAACTGTAAGATTTTAAATGTAGAACTTGTCAGCCTGGGTGACATCAATAAAGTCTTTATAAAACCCATGCAGATTTTCAGATTGGCACTTATGAAAGGATCAGCAGCAATAATTATGGTTCACAATCATCCTTCCGGGGATTTAAAACCTACGCCGGAAGATTTAGATACCACCGACCAGATGATCCAGGTGGGTAAAATCATAGGTGTAGAGGTTATAGACCACCTGATTATTTCGACGGAGAAACATATTTCTTTTGATAAAGCAGGCCTAATGGAAAAGTTAGCAGATAGTAAAAAATGGGTTCCACCGTTTGTCGAGCAGGAGAGGATTCGCAAGGAGAAGGAGAAGATTCGGAAAGAGGCTCTCAAGCTGGGCAAGCAGGAAGGTATCAAAGAGGGTAAAAAACTCGGCAAGCAGATGGGCCTTGAGAAGGGCATGAAAAAGAAAGCTAAAGAGATTGCAAAGAAATCGTTAAAAGAGGGCCTTTCAATAGAATTAATATCGAATTTAACCGGTCTTACTAAAGATGAGATCGAGAAATTATAGAGCGGTAAAAAACGCCCCGGGCCAACTTCCTGCTGCTGAAAGCTTATTTCCCCACAGCTTTAACGTCCCATTTGTGAACCCAGCCTGAAACGGTCTTGTTTTTTATTTGAGTTTCAATCCTGAACCTAATCATGTCCTCTTTTCCCAGGCTAAAGCTCTGGAATCCTACAACTTTGACTCTCGTTCCATTCGGTAAACGGTGAGTTATATCTTCGTCCCTCCATCCGCCCGGGTCCCGGGACAATTCGACTGTTTTTGAGTCGTTTGACTTCAAGATCACAAATGAACCGACTTTTAAATCCGTCGATTTCTGGAAATAACTTTTTTCTATCACTATCGACACTTTATAAGTGTCAAGGTTTATTTCCCGGCTTGCTTTTTCCCATTTACCTTCCGGTGCAAAAATGCACCTTGCATGGTACGTTCCAGAGGTAAACCCCTCTTTTAGCGCATTAACAGCAATCACACAGGGTTTCCGACTTAGAAAGAACTTTTGGGCTGCATGTTTCAAGTTGTTTTCAAGCTGCTCTTTTGACAGCCCTACGGGGACGTATACCTGAACGGCCAGCCTTTTTAATTGAACGTAATTTAAATTTTTGACTTCTTTTACTTTGTACACCGGTTCAAATCCTTCCGGTACATTGATGATTTCTTTAACTTTTTGGGCAGGGTCAGTCGAACATCCCAACATGATAAGTATTCCCAGTGATAATAATAAAATTCTCTTCATTTTTACCTCCACAATAAGATTAGATGTCAATATACACAGATCGGAATCATTTGTCAAGAGAGCATCGGCCTTTATTTGGCTATACCGAGTCCCGGTGGTGGTGGAACGGTAGAGATGAAATCTACAGGCCCCCAGCGTCCAGAATGCCGGGGGGTGGGCAATATTTTGGTTGGTAGGCGATATGCCTGTTGATGTGATACCAAAAAAAAGGCGAACAGTCAAGAAAAAACTTTGATTTTTGCTCGCATTGTAGTTTGATTTTTGTTCGCCTGTAGTATATAATTAAAACTAAGAAAAATTCAGGAGGTTAAGATGAAAAAAATAATAATTTTACTAAGTATAGTCTGTTTTTGGGGTATTAATTTATACCCCATAATTTTAGGTAATGAGGTTCCACCTCTGCCCGTCCCCGGTGAAAAGGAAGCAACCCTAAGCAGTCATGAGGGCTACGTGAAACAAGGTGCAAGCTTCTATTTTCTTGCACGATTAGAGATCAATCGGTATTTCTCTATCGTAGAGATCGAAGGCATGGAAGCGAGTAAAGAAAGTCTTAAAAATGCCAGGATTCAATTAGGTAAGGCAATATATTGGTTTAACTTAGCCAGGGATAAAGCTTCCCTTACGCGAGAGCAGGAAGAAAAGTTCAAGAATTTCGACTACACTTCATTTTTGAATAATCCCCAATATCACCGGCAAACAATGGAAAGTGTCGTTAGTTATTTTAAAGACGCAGACATCAAGGCATTTTTCAATCAAATAGTGGTCAATTTGACAGAGATAAGCTCCCAGGTAGAGGAAATGGAAAATGGAAATTTTAATAAAGACGATTTGTGGAGACTGTATGAGCTTTCTTCAAACAGCTTCGGCCACTATGGGACAGTAATTTCTAACACAATATTTAAATAATGAATGAGACATCATTTTAGATTTGAATACCAGAGGTTAAAAAACCTTTTTTTTGCAGCTACTCTTGTAGCTTTTGCTATAGTTGGCTATTTAATCTTTTCTGGTTATTCAGATTTTCAATTGGGGAAAGAAAAGGATGCCGCACTTATCGACAGTGAGAATCTAAGGGAACAGAATTACACCACTTACGTGCAATACGCAAATGAAGGGGTGGAAATTCTGAACTTGTTACCAAATATCAATATCCTTTTTTTTCCCCAAAAATTTGTTCTTTCCGATAGAGGGCATATCCATAATAACGCAATCCTTAAGATTTACCAGGACAAAAGAGGTATTGAAAAAATAAGGTCATCAGAAATATCGACTTTTGCAATATTTTTGTTGGCCTTAATAATTATCGTTTCCATATTTACAGCAATGACAACGGTCAAGAGTTTAAAAAACGTAATGGCATTGGGTAAATTTAAAAATGTCATTTTCTCGGCCTTAGCAAGATTTTCCCTTCTTTTAATTTTTCTTTTGCTAACATTCGCGTTTACTCTTGTGGCAGTCTATTTTACCGTTCCTTTTCAAAAGATAGAAATACAAAATTGCATGTTTTTTTTGTTAAATGCGATACTTCTGTCTGCTCTGTTTTTTTGGGTTTCGATTTTATCCTCTCTGTTCGATTCACAGAAAAAAAAGGTATTAAGTTTGATAGTTTTTAATGGGCTTATACTAATAATATTTCCTGTAATCGTTCACAATATATCTATCCGACTTCCTATGCAAATATCATATGTTGTAAGCGCAAAAAAGGTGCATCAAGTTCTCAAATTTGAGCAGAGAGGTAAATCGATTTTAAAAGACACCGCCCCGGCTGAAAGATACGAAGTAAGAAAAAAACTCGCAAAAGGTTTCACAAAAAATGAATATAAAAATATTCAGGAACTTGAAAAAGATTTACTGGCAGACGAAAGCCGGGGATTCGATACCATTCAAATAATCTCAATGTTTTCTCCAGTATCTTATTACTTTGTGATTTGTGAATATGTTTCCGGTGCAAGTAACACACAATACCTTGAATTTGCTAAATATTGTGATAGAAAACAAACCGAGTTATTACATTTTTTCGTTGACAAGAGATTCAACCTTATCCCTCCTGATAAAACAGGAAAAGTTGAGCCTTTCCTGAAGCCAGGGGAAAATACATTCAAATCAAAATCGCAGCAACCAGAATACTACAATTTCAATACTATCATAAATCTTATTTATCTTTTTTTTGTCATTGGATTTACGGCTATTAGATTGAAAAAGATTTTCACTAATAAAGACCGCGAAAAAGACGAAGCCCAAAAAATAATATCAGGCATTGATTCAGCAAAGGCTAACTTCATAAAAGCTCGAATGCCCGTTGAACGGAACGATCTCTTCTACTCAATGAAATCCAAAAACAGCGACTGGATATATCTTGATCGGATTTCAAGAACAGATTTCTTCAACACAAAGCTCCGGTATCTTTTCGATCTACATTCCAGCGTCCACGGCGTTAATAAGGAAAAATTCAAAAACTACTGTGGGATTTTTCATCTCCCGGGTAACATCCTGAATAAAAAGATCATGGATATTGAAGAGCTTGATTTCAGGAGATTTTGGGCTGCCATGACCCTGGCAAACGATTCGCAGGTAATCGTATTGAATGACTTTGCCCAGGAGGGCGACCTGGAATTCGCAGCGAATTTCTTTTCCCTCATTAAGCATATTAATACCGTAGAAAAAAGGGGGATTGTCTATATCTCTGTGAAAATATACACTCCATTAATAATCGAGGAGACGATCAAACAAGACTCGGATGTGAAAGGCTTCAAGAAATATATACCGGTTGATCTGAATGAATCAACCAGGGGTTTCCAAGATAAGGTCGTTTTTAATTAGCTGACCTTTTCGACATCATCAACCAAATCTTCCCAAAGGAAAGGTTTCACTGAATTTGCCGTCGATAAGAGAATGGTTGCCAGTGCTGCATTATTTCCAACTTTAGCGTTTACTTCATCCATTATCTTTTCAGCTTCCGATTTTTCTTGAATATAATCCCCGCCCTTTTTGAAGGGAAATAAAACTAAATTGTCAGTGATTTGTTCACTTCCTCCGGCATCGGTCGTTGTTTTACCTGCCTTGCCAGTCTTTGAGGGCATTCTGGCGATTGTCATCCATGATTCCATTTGAGATTTTATTGCATTACCAAAACCAGCCTCAGTCAAAGCTTCAATTACTTGAGCATAATAGTATGTTTGAGATTTCATTAGTTATTCCTCCGTATCAAAAAATCTTCCCTTCATTTAACCCTCTTATAAAGAAGTAACCACTTCTTTTATGTTTTCCTTCTGGAGATAGCTTTTGTATGGCTCTATCAACTTCATTTCGGCTATCTTCGACTTAATATATAGCAAAATCGCTTTATCTTCCATAAATTCAAGAATTTCTAAAGTATCCGGGTCATCCGGGATGTCCGGGTAAATATCTTGAATTTGCACTTTCGACTTATCTCCAGTAGTAAACATTGTTCCTTCGCCTGTAAGGAGCCAATGGATATTAACATTGTATTTGCTGTGCAACTGATACATCACGCTTGCGCTCGGTAATGTATCCCCTTCCTTTCCATACCTTGCCATTGCAGGAACGGACACACCGAGTTCTTTGGCAATATCCTTTTGTTTCCCTATACTTTTTATTGCTTCCCGGAATCTCAAGCTAATGCCTACCATGTGTATTCTCCTAAAAAATCTACAAAATAAACTTTTTTGTTGACAAAACCAACAATTTGTATTATATTAAAGTTATGAAAACCAACAAAAAGTATAGCCTGAGCGTAGTGCTTAACGACGCCGACAGAAGAAAGGTTATCATCAGCAAGATCGGTGCTGATGTAATCGCCCAAAAATTTGGAGTTAAAACCGGATACATATATATGTTGATTGGAAAAAGAAAAGTTGTGAAAAAAGGGAAGGGTAAGGAAATTCTTGATTACATTGATGGGCATGAAATAGCTATAGGAGAAACGTAAATGCACGATAGAAGAAATCATAAAGTAAATATACATCAAAGCGGTCTTTTTTTCAACCTTTTCCATAATTTTTTTTCAGGATTACTAAGCGCCGGGTGCGCTAAATGCTTTTCGGTAGGCCCGGCCCGGAGACAGGGGAATTTTAGGGCCGGTGCTTTTCGATTATATCCAGAAAAAACAACGTTAAGCGCAAACGTGCAACTAATTGCACCGGACGGAACCCCGGACATAACGGTTCACATGCATTACGCTGTAAAGTATTGCAGAAATAATCCTGGATGGAGTTGGAGGTATATCGATGGCTGAATTTTTTGAGAATGAAGAGTACTTGATCCCATTTCACCTGATTAATGGCTTACGAAAAAGAATAAACAGTCGAACAAAAACCAAAATCACAGCAGTTTATATGATGGGGTCTGACGACCCTTTTGTGATTCCAGATCGAGCAATAATTCAAGAATACAAAGAGTGGCTTGCGAAGAGAGAGGAATCATAGTGGGCAATATATACCAGAACCCGGAACTTATACCGGATATAGTGAGATAACATGGACACTGTAGGTAGTCGCCTTCTTAATCGAAAACAGGTAATGGAAATCCTGAATATCAAGAGTACTACCTACACGAAGTGGATTGTTGAGGGGAAAATAACCCCATTAGATACGCTCTCAGAAGGGAAACACTTATTCTGGTCACGTGAAATTGAGGAGTTAATCGAAGATCATTACGAGCGTTCAAAAAGAAAAAGAGAGAAAAACCAGAGAGAAACAAAAGATCAACTCAGCAAAGGGCAAATATTTGTCACGGTCAGAAAAAGGAGGAAGAAGTGAATCAAGACGAACTTAACGAAATTATAAAAAATCATGAAAAGTGGGTAATCGGTATACACGGAGGCAAAAAGGCAGACCTTCAGGGGGCCGATCTTCATAAAGCTGATTTCCAGGGAGCTAAACTGGGCCGCATCGACCTGCGGGGGGCTTTCCTTGAAAGGGCTAACTTCCAGGATACTGTTTTGTGCGAAGGATGTTTCAAGGGAGCTTCCCTTTGTGAGGCAAACTTCCAGGGGGCCGATCTCTCCTATAGTAATTTTCAGGGAGCCGACCTGGAAAAAGCAATCCTGATTCATGCGAGCCTTCAGGAAGCTAAGTTTCACGGAGCTAACCTGATGAGAGCAAACCTCAAATATGCGCATTGTTACGGACTTGAATTGCAGGGCGCGAACCTCCAGTTGGCAAACCTGCAGGGAATAAATCTTGAATTAGTAGACCTTTCCATGGTCAGTCTTCAAGAGGCCGACCTCTCAGGAATAAATAATTACCAAAACGACCGAGAGGTCTTTTTAGAGCTATGCAGGAGAGTCGATCTAAGCCGTCAGGAATATTCAATCTTTGGCGAGATCATAATCCACGAAGAATGGTGCTGGAAGGAAATTGCTGAGAACATTGGAAAAGATTTCCTTACGATATTGGAAAAAATTCATAAAATCGGTTTCGGTGAGTACAACAGACGGTATCAGAAGGAGTTGGGCGAATGATAATAGATAAAACATACAGTGATGAACTAATTAAAACTCTGAAAAAAAATAGAGATTACAGGAAGGTAGAAAAAAAAAATGATAAAGATAGACGTTGTTCGATATGTCAATATTCTGTATATTGTCACCCGCGCTATCAATGCAGAAAACTTAATGGAGCATTTGTTTCCTCAGGAAATATATGCGATTTGTTTTTATATAATTTTGAATTAGCGAAACAGAGACGCCAAATTGCCAAATATAAAATAATGGAGCAACACAAAAAATGACTAAAGGAACCGGACAAATAAAGAGGATAACCGTATCGCCGGCCCTGGCGATTAAAGAACCACTTACCTACGCCCACACCGGTGCTGAGGAATTGAAACCGGGGCAAACCGTAATAGTCACTATTAGAAACCGCATAACCCCGGGCTGGGTTACCGGCACCGATTCCACATACACCGGCCCGGCATCACAAATCATTGGTTATGTTACCGGAGGCTACCTGCCGGATCAGAAGTTCTTTGAATACATCCGCCAGATCGCTGAATTCTATTTTGTTTCTCAAGGTCAGCTTTTCGATCTCTCCCTCCCACCCAACCGGAAGCCCCTGAGCAACCTGCATTTTTATACCGGTTCAAAAGAGCCTGGAGGAAGAGGAAGGGTTGAAAGACTGGGAAAATATTTGCGGGGTCGAGGCGGTGAGCTTCAAAGATTAGCAGCTAACGCCCCGCTCGAATTTTACTATAAAAACGACGCACCCCCGGATGAAGGTACGGGCGAGATCGTTATAGGCGAGCCGGGTTATCAGAGGGAGTTCCTGTTAAGTTACGACCGCCTTGAACAATATCGGAAGACTATCGACCGCTATAAAGATGAAGGCCGGAGTGTACTCATTACGGCGCCAGACAATCTTACCGCCCGGTATTTACACGAAAACTTATCCGGCAGCGATTTATATACTTCGGAAACAAAAGCCAGAGATAGGAATACCCTATGGCAGGAATATGCGATGCAAGGCAAAGTAGGAGTAGTAATCGGCGGTCTCTCTGCTGTTTTAATGCCCATCAAAAACCTGGGCGCTGTTATATGCGACAGAGCAAGTTCCCACATTTATAAAAACAGCTATTTTTCTAAATTCGATGTCAGCAGGCTGGCCCGTATTAGAGCGGAAATCTTCCAGGTAAAACTTGTAGAAGGGGCGCCATCTTTCACCATGGAAGCATATGTTGCATTACATAACAATGAATTGGCGTCCTCAGAAAAACGAAAATCAAAGGAACTACCTTACATAGAAGTGCGGATGATTAACCACAGGAAAAAAGGTATTGCCCCGCAACTGCTGGAAATGATTAAAAGTAATTTTTTAGAAAACAAGAAAACCCTTGTGATTTTGAATAAAAGAGAGGGGGATGATTTCCTCTTCTGTCCTAAATGCCAGAAATTGCAGCAGTGCCCCGGATGTAAGGCAACATTGAAAATCACTCCCCAAAAGGGGCCGGGGCTTTTTTTTCCGGTCTATTGTCCTCGCTGCGGGTTTAAACGGGACATAATGGACGTCTGTTCTAAATGCAACTCACCTCTTAACAAGATAGAGGACACAAGTATCGCTTCTTTAAAAAGAAGCATCTGCCGGGAGATTGTTGAAACCGGTGTTGTAACTCTTTTCGATGGAGCGGCAAAGGCCGCAGACCAATTGGATGAAATCAAATCCACCGACATCGTACTTTCAACCCCTACGGTGATTAATCCTTACTTCAAAGGCATATTCGATGCTGTAATTTACATCGAACCTGCGTCAATTTTCTCCCAGAAATACCATGCCGCGGAAGCCACTTTTGCCCTGGTTGCTGAACTGCGAGAACTGGTAAAAGAGAAGGGCAGTATTGACATATATTCTACCTTTCACTTTCACTACGCGCTAAAGTTGGTGAATCATGAAATTATCTTTTTCGAGAGGGAGTTGAAGTACCGCGAATGGTTCAATCTCCCACCCCATGCCCACGTGTACAACATCGAAGTGATGGCCGGGAGTTTAAGGGAGTTGGGCAAAGAGATGAGAATGATCTTTATCCGGCTAAGAAAGAACCTGGGCATCATGAGGGTTTACCTGTTTTCCCGGCAGCGCATCAAGGGAGCTTACCGCGGTATCATAGAAGCTCACACCCTGCCCCGGGTGCTGTGGGACACTGAGTTGCACAAAATGAAGCAAATTTCAATAGAACCCATACTGGAGGTATAGATGAACGGATATAGTTTGAAATTAGGCCAAAGGGTTGTTATAAAACAGCGACGGTGTTCTGATGCAATCGCTGTAGTTGATGAAATCAGGCCGAAATCAGTGAGCTTAAAGGGCACGAACGGAGTAACGGTTTCTGCATTTTTCCCCAAAAGTGGTCTGGTTAAGAAGGTTGTATCAAAAGAGGAACAAAATGGGAAAGGTACATTCTATTGTGAATTTGCCGGTTGGTTCCTGCCTACAGGGTATCAAAAATTCGCACTCAGAAAGTTTGCCAACTTAAAAATTGAGGCAACCGTATGACTCATTCTAAGATGCGGGTAGGCTTGATTGACGTAGACAACCGTCTGCCGTCTCTGCCTCTCATGAAAATCAAGTCCTACTACTCCGTGAGAAATATCGCTGCGGAATTTGCCTACCCTCTGAATTATTATGAATATGACCCGCTCTATGCTTCTGCGATATTTGACTTCTCAGACAAAGAATTTGTACCGAGACGAGCTATCGCAGGAGGAACCGGTTATGACCCGGCAACCCGGCTGCCGGAAGAAATTGAAACCTGCCAGCCGGACTACTCCCTATATCCTCAATGTGATTTTTCCTATCAGCGGTTCACCTACGGGTGCACCAGGAAATGCGGTTTCTGTGTGGCCTGGAAAATGGGAACGTTTGAAGAGTTAGCCCCCATGAATTTGAACCCCCGTGGGAAAAGCATCTACCTCCTGGATAATAATTTCTTTGCGTCCGAACGATGGCGCGAAAATATCAAGATATTAATCGGTTACAACCAGCCCGTTCAGTTCGAGGGCATCGATGCCCGGATAGTGTCACAGGATGATGAAATGCTCCACTATCTTAACCAGGTGAAATTGAAAAATCACGGGCTGCATATGGCGTGGGACACCCCCGGTATTGATATGGAGCCGGATTTCAAGAAAATTATTGAAAAAATCAAACCCTACAAAATCACCTGTTACGTTCTGATAGGATACTTTTCGACCGAAGAGCAGGACATGCACCGGGTCCAGACGCTGGATGCGTTGGGGATCAGCCCATATGTTATGCCCTTCAATAAATCGAACTATTACCAAAAAACCTTTGCTGCCTGGGTAAACAATCCGAGGCTTTTCAAGACTATCGCCTGGGACACGTTCCTGAAAAATCGGCAGCGCAAACAGATCGAACGTTGGAAGCAGAATGAAATAAAGCAAGGCGATAACGCATTCCCGTTTATCCGGGAATGTCAAAATAAATCACTTTACGGAGGACAAAATGAGTGATCCAAAAGATGCACAATATGAAGTAATCAGTTCAGGAGGTGCTCCACATCCCTTTGCGGGCAGCATTGTTCCAGTCCAGGGAAACCTAAAACCACCTGAGCCAATGTCATTAGACGAAATTGCCAGCGTATCGGGATATTGCGAAAAGCTTATGAATAAGATGAAAGAAGGTAGCCATTCGACCGGTGCACATTACGGGCTTGTAGACGGAATCAAGAAAAGAATTCTCTACAAAGAAGGCGGTCAGTTCTTGATGAAAGCGTTTAAATTGAAGAAGGTTCATGTTGAAGTAGACGAAAAAGAATTGCCTGATATTGAAACTTTCGATGGCAATAAAATCGCCGGCCACATGAGAATAACAGCAAAAGTCCATTTTATTTTTGAAAATGGATTATACGCCGGGTTTGGCCTCGGGATGTGTTCCACTATGGAACCGTCAATACGCTATAGAGGAGAACACAGGAAATGTCCGGAATGTAATAAGTATACGGTGAAGAAAGGTATAGAAATATATGGTGGGGGATGGTATTGTGCTAATAAAGAGGAAAATTGTAAGGCTAAATTCAAAGATGGAGATAAAATAATTGAAGATCAGCCTTTGGGAAAAACTGAAAACATTGATATTATCGGTGAGCATCACAATGTAACATCAAAAGCAGAAAAAAGAGCCACATTGCTGGGAGTACTCGACATCACTGCTATGTCTGTATATTTCACCATAGAAAGAGATGAAAAAGCTAATGGTGATAATGGAAATCAGACAAGCAATGGTGGCCAGAAAAACCAGTCAGGCGATGACGGTAACGACAAAGACCGGAACAGGCAATCTCAAGGCAGTGCACATAGCAATGGACAGCGCCCCAGGAGTGAAAAGCCCACTAAAGAAGCCCTGGACGCATTCCATCTTGAATTGAAAAACTATCTCGGTTCTAATGATGGTGTTGAGGAGTTTCTCATAGAACAGACAAAGAGTTTTAGAGAAATCCACTCCGTAGACAAGATAACGACAGTTAAGTGGCTCGGAAACCTCAAGCGAAAATTCGATGAAAAGGTAAAAGCAGAAACCGGTGGAAAGCAGAAATCATTTGAAGGTATGAAGCATGGGTGAGTTCAAATTTTATCCAGATGGCCACAGGTATACCTATGATGGACAGGATATTCCTTCCGTCACACAGGTACTTAAGATTTTTTTCGATTTCCACTTCATGAATAACGAGCAGGCGTTAAGACGTGGAACCGACGTTCACCAGATGATTGAAGGATTTGAGAAGGGAAATCCTGATGATGAAACCATAGACCTGATGTGCCAATATGAAGATCACCTTTTATACTGGCAGGAGTTCAAAAAGGAATTCAATTTCAAAAGCAGTAAAGATGACCTGATAGAGCAACGCATGTTTTCTAAAAACCATAGGTATGCAGGAACACTTGACAGGGTGTTTTTTTCTCCTGAGCCGACGATAATTGATATTAAGGCCGGCGTTCCTATTAAAAAAATTCACAGGCTTCAACTTCTTGCCTATCATCAACTGGCAGTCGAACACACAGGGAATAAGAAATTCAAGCTTGCCTGTGTATACCTTAAGCCATCGGGATATAAGGTGAAATTTCACAAATTCGACAAATCCGATTATAACGTGTTTCTATCGGGTTTGTGCGTCCATAATTACAAAAAACTTTATAAGGAGAAAGTAAATGAAAGTACATGAAGAAGACAAAAATTCAAATTTACCGGTGGCAGCCCAACAGCCCGGTATTGCCATGGGTTTTATGACAACCGCCAATGTAGACGGTGATTTTGTTGTTTACGGGATACCCCAGGAAGTCCAGGGGGGAGATGAAGCAATTTACTACGAAACCCTGGCATTGGAAGTAAAAGGAAATACCAGATTAGAAGCAGCAGATCAATTGGATAACCTAAAAACCAGTATCGCAAAAATGAAAAATGAGGCGGAAGCGATAACTGTTGAAAACGACAAAGAGATGGATACAGCCAGTGGGTTCCTACTGGAAATAAAGCCTATCTATAAAAATATTGAAAAAGAGAAAGACAAAATTATAAAACCAATGAATGAGTTTACGAAAAAACTGCGTAAATTCTTTGCCGATTTCATGTCTCCCCTCGAAACTGCCGAAATAGGTATAAAGGGAAAAATTGCCACCTACGTAACCGAGAAAGAAAGAAAACAACAGGCAGAGCAGAGCAGACTTGCTGAGGAGGCCAGGAAAGCAGAAGAGCGCAGAAAAAAAGAACTTCTAAAACAAGCAGAAAAACATATGGATAAAGGAAACCTTGAAAAAGCGCAAGAGAGAATAGAAGAATCTCAGAAAACCTTTGTTTCTACCACGATAACTCCAGAAGCCAAAAGGGCGAGCCGGTCGGAAAGCGGCGGTCTGGTTTCCACACAAAATGATATCGAGGTCACTGTGTTAGACAAGCAAAAGTTAGTTGCGTGGATTGCAAATCAACCGAACATCGATAAATATGTAAGTATTAAGCTGGGTGCGCTCAAGGCGTACATCAAGGCCACAGGCGTGAACATTCCTGGAGTAAGTCACAAGAATATCAAGACCGTATCCGTAAGAGCATGAAACCTCCAGGTAAAATAACTATGATAAACACGAATGGGCCCTCCTCCGGGTGGGCCCGCTTCCAATTTTACGAAAATGAAAATCAATAAGGACTGAAAATGGCGAGACCGGTAAAAGCTGTAGTTGAGTATTTCCCTCACGAATGCAACCAGAGCAAAGAATTAACAATAATTTGTTCGCGGTTCAATAATGACGGGTATGCGTTTTATTTTACTTTATTTGAGCTGCTGGGGAGAACCGAGCACCACTATTACAGTTGCAGAAAAAAAATTGATTGGGAGTTTTTGTTATCAATAACCCACGTGAACGGGGATATTGCAGTCCAAATCCTCGACCTATTGGTAGAGGTGGGTGAAATCGATGAAGAACTATGGAAACAGAAAGTGATTCGATCACAAAAATTCATTGATAGCCTGAACACACTATACCAGCGCAGGCGGGTTAGTGTGCTCGATAAAACCGCTGTAATGAGTTTCTGTACACAAAAACCCCTTTCAACTGCGTTTTTTGCTCGCACAAAAACGCATAATGTATGCAGAAACCCGCAAAGTAAAGTAGAGTATAGTATAGTAAAAGAGAGAGAGAGAGAGAGTACTGAAATAAAAGATAGCCCCCCCGGTGGTAAAAAAAGAGAGAGAGAAAACCACCCCCCCAAATTAGAAGAAGTAAAAAATTTCTTCAAGGAAAACGATTTCCTGGATTGGGCGTTAGAGGCGGAGACTTTCTTTTATTTTTGGAATGAAAAAGAATGGAAAAGAGACGGTAGGTCAATCTCCTGGAAGAACAATGCTCACATATGGAATGCCAGAAGTAAAAAATTTACTTCTCAAAATGAAGCAAAAAATCAAGAGTTTAAAGAGCATAAAGAAAGCAGACAAAAAGAGTTAATGGTTGGCGCGCCAACGGAAAAAATAGACATCACTATTGAAGATAGAATAAAGTCAAAACAGGAATTAATTGATAATTTAGAATCGAAAGGCATTAAGAGGCTGAGCTTAAATGAACTGCAAAAATATTATATGTGGAAAGAGGATTTAGAAAAGCATAAGTACCTGTCAGATGGAGGGAGCGAAACCTCGGTAGGTTACAGGAAAATAGAGGTGAAATTCGGTATAGCCAAAAGGATAGTATATTTGAAAGACCCGGGGAAAAAGGGGAAACAAAAAAAAAATATTCGAGAAAATTTAAAAAATCTACAACAAGAATTGCGGGAGTTAGAAAATGCCGAAAGGTAAGAATGATTTCCTATCAAAGGCAACGCTGGTCTGCACAAGATATTCGAGTGAATTCCACGAATATAAAAGCAGTCACCCTGGAAAAATATTGATTCATATAACACCTGCCAACTCTCATACCTACTTCAATTTGCCGCTGGTAACTGTCGGAGAAGCCATTGTCCACACCTACAATTGGGAAGCAATCCTTAACAACCGGTGGCTCAATGGTAAGATAGTAGATCGAGCAGCATTCCTCCTGGGTTATGAAAGGCAGGTAGAGTACGAAGCTAAAATAGATAGAGAATTGGCAGAGGAATTGAAAAAAAAGCCCGGGGTTGCCGCATGAGCAGTAATATTACCTCAGTGTTCGCCGGGAGTCATGGTGAACTGCTGCAGGGTGATTGTATCCACTTCCTGAAAAGCCAGGGAGACAATACCTTCGATCTAACTCTATCAGACCCGCCATACGGCACAAATATAATGAACCGAAATCCCGAAAGAACATCAAAGCTTTATCCTGATGTAACGTCATATGACTATGGTAAATACGAATGGGACATTGTCCCACCACCCCGTTATTTCAGAGAAATTAGGAGAGTCTCGAAAAACCAGGTGATATTTGGTTTCCAATATTTCACAAAGATACTCCCGCCCCCTCAGTGTGTAATCTGCTGGGATAAGATGAACGGGAAGTCAAGTTTTGGGGACTGCGAATTAGCCTGGACATCATTCGAGACCGCCAACAAAGTATACAGGTATATGTGGAACGGGATAATCCAGGAGGAGTATATTACCTGGAAACGAGAAAAAAGAATCCATCCAAACCAGAAACCAGTGCCCTTATTGGTGGGCATCCTGAAAGATTTTGCTCCGCAAGTGGCAGCAATTCTTGACCCCTACGCCGGGTCATGTGCCACCGCCATTGCTTGTGAAATCCTGGGGCTAAAGTGGGTGTGCATCGAGAGAGAAGAGGAATATTGCCTCAAGGCAAAAGAAAGATTTGAGGAATTTTCAAAACAAAAAAAATTATTTAAAACAGGAGGCTAAAATGGAGCTTAAAATCTACGACCATACTTTGAATATGTTCGAGAAAGAAGTGATAGCTATGGAGATATGCGAGTTATATGGTAAAAAAGAAGAACTCGAAAATGAAATAAAACAATTAAGAGCAACCTTTAAAACAAAAATAGACGGGCTTGAAGAAAAAATTACAAAGCTCGCCGCCGCATACCGGAAGGGAAAAGAAAGAAGAGAAGTCAATGCCGATTTCAGGTTGGACCCGAAAACTAAAGAGCGGGTTTGGTTTTGTGTGGATACTGACGAAGAAATTCTGAGGGAGCCATATCGTGAGGAAGATTACCAACAGAAATTGTTTAGCCTGCATGACCAGTACGATGATGAAGAAAACGAATCTCAGCAACCCGGTGATGTAGATACAGCCGTTGCGTCAATCGGTGTAGCAATGGAAATCCTGGGGATCGAAGACAAAAAAGAAGAAAGCCCCGCGGAGGATACTCCCAAAGGAGAGAGAGAGTAATAATGAAATTCCATATAATCGGAATCCCCTTCTCCAAGCAGTCCATGAGACACCGGATGGTTAACGTTCCAGGGAAAAAAACTTATATTCAAAACTATAAGCCTTCGGCAGTTCGAGACAATGAGGATAGCGTCCGGTATCAGGTGTTGGCTCAGTTACCGCGGGGCTTTACCCCCTGGCGAGGCCCGGTTATCATCGATGAATTGACCTACATTTTCCCTCTATTGAAATCTTTTTCCAAAAAAAAATTGAAAAGCATTGAAGCCGGTGATACCCATTTCAAACATACCAAACCTGATCTAACAGATAACTTAAATAAAGGCGTCTTTGATGCTCTCGAAGGGGTATTGTTCCTCAACGATTCCCAAATCTGTGAGATCATGAATGCCCGGAAAATTTACGGGCTTAAGCCCGGTATAGTACTTGAAATCAGGGAGATGAAAAATGCTTGAAAACATAATTTTCGTTGTCTCTCAGCACATAGTGAAGCCGAAGCAATATCACACCTTCGGCCTGATGCTTTTATTTGCCTGCATAATTTTGATTTTTGTTTTTTTAGGAGGGCAGACATGAAGGTTGTGAAGGTCAACAAGACATTGACAATCGAGATTCACGAAGTAATTTATCTGGAAGAAACCGATTTAAAAAATAAAATCTTGACGCGAGTGCTTGTTTCCCTGGCAATTTTTTTTATACTCAAGCGGATTTTTTATCTCAATTTTATCCACGTATTTTTTGAAGTCATAAATTTTTTAGGAGGTTAACATGAGTATTGTAGTTATAAAAAACACATACCCTGAATTTCCGAACGTTCCCCACGCAGAGCCGGGGGACATTTGTGAATGGAAACGAGAGCCGGGGTGCTTCCAGCTTATACGGAAAGCCGATAAAAAAACGGTTTTTGTTTCCCCACGTGTCAATGCAGTAGGCTTAAAATCTAACGGTCAGCCACCCACACTTGTGGGGGTAGTGGCCCGGGTAAAGAGTAAAGGCTATGTCCTGGAAGTAGAAAACACCGGGTCCAGGGATAGGAGGTAAGAAAGTGATCGAAGTACCAAAAAAACCTGAATATGTAAAAGATGAACATTTAGAGGCATTAGAGAATGCCTTTGCAAAAGATATTTTTTGTAAGGAAGGATTCGATCCCTTCAATTCGATAGCTGATGCAATGGAATTGAGGGAAGCGCTATGTAATCTTGGGCAGTACAGGATCGATATCGAATCGAACCACGCCACCGGAGGTGGGGACATTGTCACTCTTGAAAGAATTACGGGCGGTGAATGGAAAAACGTAGTGTTCAAGCTTGATAAAAAGAGCAAAATAATAGGCCGGGCCCGGGACAAAGAAGAATCAGACATTTTGCCTATACAACTGGAAGGGCACCCCACAGCGTTCCTCATTTCATGCGCCGTCCTCTACAGTATCATCGATCAGGAGTTAAGGAAGTAAAATGAAAGGCAGTAATACCCACCCCCGGAGCACCCCGAAAGAACACATTAACACGGGGACGTCCTCCAACCGCTCCGGGGGTGGCCCTGCCTCCGGCATTCGCTATCTCGATTTGTTTTCCGGGTGTGGGGGATTCCGGCTTGCACTGGAGCAGGCAGGTGTGCAGATAGATAATTCTGTGCATTGTGAAATCAATAAATTCGCCGACCGGGTATATCGGTATCATTACCCGGAAAGCCGAAACTTAGGAGATATACAAAATGTCAGAGCAGCAGAAGTTATTGCCCAACTTACCGGAAGTCCAGACCTTATCACTTTCGGATGGCCTTGCACAAATAATTGCAAAGCTGGAAAATGCGAAGGACAACGAAGAGATTTGCCAAGCGGCCTCATACATGAAGCTATGCGCCTTATCTCTGAATTGCAGCCTCAGTTTTGGATTGCTGAAAACGTCGAAAACCTCCTCAGTGTCAAGGAAGGTTTTGACATCATTGAAACATTTCAACTTTTTTCCTCAATACCTGCGGGTAGTGTGGAATACAACGTTGAAATGCAAGTTTTTGATAGCGTGCACTATACCGGACAGAGTAGACGCCGAACCTATTTTGTTGGATATATTAGAGAAGGATGTCCCGGACAAATATTTCCTATCCTCCCGGAGAATAAATACCATATTCAGGAAGGTGATTCGACACAAGGCCAGCCTTCGTATACTATCGTTGCGCGGAGAGGACTATCGGGGGTATGCGAGAAGGATAATCTTGTCTTTGAAGGAGCGCGGGGTTTCAGAGGTCTCACGGCGAAAGAATGCGAAATCCTCCAGGGAATGCCCCCAGACTACACTCTTTGGGGAGTTCACGAAAAAAAAGAAAAAAAGGTAAAGATGAGCGATTCTCAGCGATTCCAGATGCTGGGCAATACAATAACTATCCCCATCGTGGTAAAGATCGTAAAGAAGCTTATAGAGGTGTTCAGTGAATTATAAATCCGCCCTCCTAAAGCAGCGGCAGTCATTACCACTGGCCGGTAAAGTTGCTATATCCCTGAAAAAAATCAGGGAATGGTATAACCATTGGGAGGGGGAGGTATATGTAAGCTATTCAGGCGGAAAGGATTCCACTGTGCTGCTGCACATGGTCAGAAGTCTATACCCCGGAGTCCCGGCCGTATTTTGCGACACTGGCTTAGAGTTCCCGGAGATAAAGGAGTTTGTCCGCGACACTCCAAATACAATCACCATCCGCCCCAAAGTAGGATTCAAGCAGGTCATCGAAAAATATGGATACCCAATAATTTCCAAAGAGACCGCTTGCTACATCGATCAGATCAGAAAAACAAAGTCAGAAAGGCAGCGCAGGCTGCGCATGGAAGGAAAACCCCGCAGAGACGGAAAAGGAGTTGTGGGGAAAATTGCTGAAAAATGGAAGTTTCTTTTAGACGCTCCTTTCAGAATTTCTGACCGGTGCTGTTATGTTATGAAGAAAAATCCATTTCATAAATATGAAAAAGATACCGGCAAGAAAGGATTCGTCGGCACCATGGTATTTGAAAGCTTCAACCGCAGAGTTTCCCATCAAAAGTACGGATGCAATGCTTTCGCCCTGAAAAACCCACAATCAAGGCCGCTCTCGTTCTGGTTAGAAGAGGACATCTGGCATTATATCAGGGAAAATCAGCTTGAATACTGCAAAATATATGACAAAGGTTACAAAAGAACCGGCTGTGTCTTTTGCGGTTTCGGGGCCCACCTTGAACCGTCCGATCTATTCAGAAAAAACAGGTATCAACTACTTGCGCAAACCCACCCGAAGCTGCATGAGTACTGCATGGAGACGCTGGGTTTCCGTGAAGTGCTGGAATATATAAAAGTGAAATATAAGTAAAGGAGATAAAAGTGAATAAACTAATGATTTCAAGTGAAAATCCCCGGTACTTTAAGTACAGGGGAAAAGTACAGCCCCTCATCGGGGCCGGATACAATGGCACGAAAAATAGCGAAGAGCTTCGAGAACTCGGCGTCAACCTCGTTACCTTCGGGGTGATGCCCTGGGGGGAAAAAAGCCCATACGTGGGCGGCCCCGGAGCCTCGGTGGATAATAACTGGAATGACTTCTCTTCTGGATACTGGAAGGGTTTTGAGGGAGAGATCAGGCGATGCCAAAAGCTCAACATGGTTTGCTTGATATATATCTTCTCCACATGCTTGCGGAAAAAAGGCAAAGGCACATGGAGCCATCATCTGTGGAACAAAAAAAACGGTGGCCCCATCGATGCGAATAATGGCGTGGGGCCTTTTTACGCCATGGGTTCCGATAATGTACTCTATGGAAAAAAAACCTATGAATCCCTTACCTCCTGGCAAGCGAAATCACAGTACCGGCAAGAGGAACTTATAGCGAAAACCATGCACATATTGGAAAAATACCCCAACACCGGCGTGATACTCTCCTGGGAGTTATATGACCAATTTAACCTGCGCTGGACGGCCCATATGGTCGAGTATATGCGGAGTCTATCGAGTATCCCTATCGGCCTGGGCACCTGGCTCAACCATGATGTGGGCTATGTAAGAAGAAAGACCGGGGTCAATGTGTTTATGTTTATGGAAGGGGCTGTGCCATCATATCCGATTCATCACGGAAAAAAGAGAACCGACTTGTTGACCCTGGGCAAATCTCCGCTTGTTGTCAACGGCTTTCAGGCCCAACTCCCGGACAGCCGCTACTCAGCCCTGCAGAAAACAAGAAAATGCAAATTCTTCTGTCCCGGCATGGAAAGAGAAAACATCATTAATATCTGCACTCATATGCTCGGATCCATTCGCATTGGTGCGAATATATCGCTCCCTTTTCCTTTCTGGTGGAAGGACATCAGGACGGATTACGTTGCGAGAGACTGCGCTGCTCAATACCCGGAGATAAAGAACTATGACATCAAGTTTGTAAACAATGAAGTAAAAAAGTTCATGAAAACTCTGCACCGGAAAATGCAGAAAATCGACTGGAAAAGAGAGCCGGGAAGGGTTGTCAGCAATGATTGGGGAAAAGAGTTATTGCCTGTCTTGGAAGAACCGGTAAGGCTTACCGACCCCATCCTTCCGGGTCCCGGGGGCGAACAGCAAGAGACTCCCGGCCCCGGTGATGAGCCGGTAGATGAAACGGCGCCGGTAGCTAACAGCAGCGACCTGGAACCGGGGTTCATTGGCTTTATTTGGAGCTTTTTCAGGGATGCCCCTCTGTGGGTAAAGATAACCCTGGGAATCCTTGCAGTAGTAATTCTTTTACTAATTTTATTAAAGTGAGGTGATGATGAAGCAGTTAAAACAGATTCAACAATGTGTCGATTTTTTTTGTTGGAAAATCCTGGATGATCTTTTAGCGTTTAGTGGAAAACCTGCAAACGACCCTTTTGCCGAAGAGGGGAACGAAGCCGAAACCGGTTTAAGTGGTATCGAGTGTTGGATTGCCGGAGGTGCTGTCCGGGATTACTTCATGGGAATCAGGCAATTTAAAACTGATATCGATCTCTTCTTTCCTGATGAGACAGAATTCCTGAAAGCAGACATTTTTTTTATAGAAAAAGGCAAAGAGTTGCGGGAAACCCGAAACAGCAAATCTTTTCTCTACAAAAGTAACCGGTACGATCTTGTGAAAAAGTTTTTCTCATCTCCCGATGAAACCATTAAAGCCTTTGACTTTACAGTCTGCTGTGCTGCTGTTGATCGTAAGAGGCTTTATCTCCATGATTCATTTTTCATCGATCTTTCATCCAGGAAGCTTGTAATCAATACGCTGCCTTACCCATTATCTACGCTCCAGAGAATGCAGAAGTACATCAGGAAGGGATTTTCTATATGCAATGGTGGTATTCTTGAAATCGCAAATGCTATCCGGGAGTTAGATCAGGAAGAAATGGAAGCCAAACACATCGAGTCCTATCCTGATGGAACAAAAAGATTTGTGGGAATAGACAGATGAGCGCTCAAACGAAAATCGAATGGTGCGATGCGACGGTAAACGTAGCATGGCACTGCCACAATAATGATTGCCCTTACTGCGCGGCCCGCAGAATAGCGAAACTAAGGGCGGAATATGTCGGGAAAAAGAGAGGGTACAGCCCTGATCTCATTGCAAAGATGAAGCGTTTCGAGTCCGGTTTGTTCCCGGATTGGAAAAAAATCATAGAGAAAACCTGCAAAACCAGGAAATCGAAAAGGATTTTCTTTTCGTTCATGGGTGATATTTATTATTTCAGTCGCGAAATGTTATATCAAATATTCGATGAATTTGGGAAATACCCTCAGCATACATATCTATTTTTGACTAAATATCCGAGAATATATGTTGACGAACTCGAACTATTCGCAAGAAAAGACATCAAAAAACTAACAGGGATGACGGTAACCTGCAATGCTGATTATCTGGAATGCTACACAAGATACACCGGACTTTTCCAGACTGGATATTTTGATTTCATCTCTCTGGAACCCCTGGTAGAGGATATTAACCCAGAATGGCTGAGATTCTTCAAGTGGGTAATTATAGGGAGTGAGACCGGGAACCGGAAGGGAAAAGTAGTGCCAGAGTATGACTGGATTGATAAGATTGTACAGTACTGCATATCTAATCGAATCCCGGTATTCTGCAAGGACAACCTGAAAGAGGTTTATCCATCATACTTTTTATATCAGGAGTTTCCAAAATGAAAGCATTATCTATTCAACAGCCCTGGGCGTGGCTTATAGTCAATAGAATCAAACCGATAGAAAACAGGACGTGGAAAACACCATACAGTGGCCCGGTACTCATTCATGCAGGCAAGAAAGTAGACAGACAGGGTTATGACTGGGTACTGGAGACTTTTAAAAATCATGAATTTATTAAAACTATGCCCACTCTTGAAAAAATGCCCACAGGCGGAGTAATTGGCGCGTCATATATATATACATGCACTAAAATAAGTAAGGAAAAAATTTGGAAAGGTCATAATTATGCCCCCTGGTATATTGGGCCATATTTCCTTGAATTGTATAAGCCAAAAACCTTTGAAATGGAATTTATACCCTGTCCAGGTAAGCTGAGATTTTTCGATATTCCACTAAAGATTGAAACCAACAGAGCATATCGCGAAAATTGCCTTGCGACAATGCTGCGGATGCCTTCCGGCTTCATTGATCTAACTGTAACCTCCCCACCTTATGATGATTTAAGGGAATATAAAGGAGGAGTAAAGGCTTTCGATTTTGAGGAGATAGCTGGCGAACTCTACCGGGTTACAAAGCCCGGTGGTGTTGTAGTGTGGGTTGTTGGTGACCAGACGAAAGATGGTAGTGAAAGCGGTACTTCCTTCATGCAGGCTTTGTATTTCAAAAAAATTGGATTCAACCTGCATGACACTATGATTTTTAAGAAGAAAAATAGAATAGTAACGAATCACAGGCGATATGAGCAAGAATTTGAATTTATGTTTGTGCTCTCAAAAGGAGAGCCAAAAACATGGAACCCCATAAAATTACCCTGTGTGGAAGCCGGAAAGAAACGGAAGTGGAAAGACACCTGTGTCGGTTCAAAAAATACGAAAAGCTCAAAAGCTGCACGATACCGAAGTGGGCGTGTAACCGTAACCGGAAGTGAAAAAACAAAGGGGAACATATGGGAGTACGCCACCGGCGCGCATATGACAAAGGATAAAATTGCGTTTGAACATCCCGCCATATTCCCGGAAGGTCTGCCCCGGGACCATATTTTTACCTGGACAGATCCCGGTGACGTGGTCTATGATCCCATGGCCGGTTCCGGCACCGTCCCCAAAATAGCGAAGCTTGCCGGGAGGGAGTGGATTGCTTCCGAAGTAGTGCCTGAGTACTGCGATATAATTGATAAACGGTTGAAAAACACATTTAAATTTCCCCCAAAGGAGGTAGAGTGATGTTCACTAAGGATGAGGCTGATGCTACATTTCAGCAGTATGGCGACAAGTGTAAAAAGGATAATACAGACCCGGTAAAAAACGGAGAAACAAAATTGAAAAGAAATAAGACTGTATACCCTTTCTGGAGATACAAATCTCACGTCTACGGGAAGATCAATATCGATTTCCCCCAAAAGGCTGAGATAGGTTCCAGAAAAAAGATGCGGAACATTCCCAGGAAAGTAATACACTCAAAAATAAGAATCACATCATCTAATGAATTTGAAGTATCCAGAAGAGGCCATAATCAATGAAATTAAAAAATACCGAAGGAACCACAACCCGAAAAATAATCCTCTTCCGGTTGATCGTTTTTCTATGCACGGTGATTTCAGTGAGGAATGGATTCGTTTTTATCCAGGTGATTTTTGGTGGAGTGTTGGCCGTCATGATCGGGGTGGTGGTAGAAATCGGCAGACTAACCGGTATATTTTTGTTGTGGAAGTCGAAGGGGCTAATAAGGATACTCTCCGTGATATTGTATATGGCCACCGCGGGGGCGTGTGTCTTTTTTTCCATTACAGCGTTCTCTCTTGAAATCGTTTCAAGAGAGAACACCGTTGACCAATTCCTGCGAGAGCAAGTTGCCCGGATTAAGGCTGAGTACTCCCGGAAGGCTGCAAGAGAGCTCGCGGCTATCGATGAAGAAATTTATAAAAGAAAGAACAAAGTCGCTTATTACCCGGGTAATCGTTACTGGCAAAAAAAGCTCGAACAATCGGTCACGCAACGTGGTGAGATCGCCACGAAACGTGACGGCTTCCTGGCGGAAAAACCCACTAATTTAGTTTTGTGGATCGAAGAAAAAACAGCGCTGCTAAACCTGCAAACCGTGGAAATCCCGCAGCAAGAAAACAAGGTGATCGATGCAACCAACGCCCTACAAAACACCTGGGGGCTATCGAAGAAAGGCACCCAAAAAATAACCGGTATAATTGTGACGACCGTACTGGAACTCGTGATCTTCCTGCTGGGGTTCATGAGTGTCAGGTTACCTAAAAAAGTATACCCGGATAAAAACCAAAAAGAAGAAAAACAAATCACGACTCGTGATTTTTTCAGAGATTTATTCGCCGAGTTAAGCAAAGAATTTAGCAGGGATGAGATTAAAGGATATTTTGCGGCCGCAAAAAAATATTATGAGCAGCATAAAAAATTGCCCGCAAAACGGGAATTCCCTAACAACGTAAGTAGAAAAATTCACGAATTCATAAAACGATGGGAATTACAAAATTGGGGAAAATTATTATCTGCTGAAGGGAGTGGGGCGAGAGGTGAGACTCAAAAAAAAAGGAGTATTAAAAATGGCTGATTTTGAAGAGGCATTAAATGAAACACTTAAAAATGAGGGAGTTTATTCCTATCACCCGGATGATCGCGGTGGTGAAACCTACATGGGTATCGCAAGACGGTTTCATCCTGGATGGAAAGGGTGGCAGGTAATCGACTTGATAAAAAAAAACCAGAGTAGTGGCTGGACTGAATTAGATAAGAAATCAATCATTAATCGCAATTTGCAAGATAATGAAGAACTTCAAAAGCATGTTAAGGATTTCTACTACATGGAATTCTGGAAGCCGATCAGAGGCGATGAAATCCTTCTGCAACAAATTGCAAACAAAATCTTTGATCTGGCCGTAAATGTAGGGATTTTCCCGGCAGTTCGGTTCCTGCAGGAGAGCCTAAACATGCTAAATCGAAATCAGAAAGATTATCCGGATATAAAAGTAGATGGAAAGTTTGGAAAGCAGACTCTCTCAACACTACGACGGCATCTACAGCTATCACAATACACTTCATACGGCACCGATTTATTAAAAATGATTTCAGCCTTTCAGGCACGATATTATATCGAGATCATGAGATCGCATCCAGAGCAAAGGGTTTTTGCCCGCGGGTGGATGGGCAGGGTGTGGGACTAATGCAAATTTCAAAAAGGAGCAAAAAACATGGCAGGTGCTAAAAACCAAATAAAAGAAAATTTTGAGGCATACTTCAAACAGAACACATATACCATCGATGCTTTTGCCGCTTTGATGGGGGTAACAACCCAAACCGTCAGAAATTGGACTAAAAAAAAAAAAGAACCCATTCTTAAAACATCCTGGTTAGGTGGCTTCCATATTAGAAGAGATGACGCGATAAATTATTGTGTTAAAATGAACATGGAAATAAATTAATAAATAAGCGAAAAATACCGATATAACTTGATATTCAGGTTATTTATGGTATAATAAATATATAAAAAAGAGGAAAAAAATGAAAATTTATACAAGTAATTTTAAGTCAATGTTTTCGATTCAAGAACTCGGAATAATCCCGATTTCAATTGCCATAAAACCTCCTCGATGGTATAAAGGAGAGAGAATAATGGCCCTTGCTCCTGCCCTTGAAACATTAAACTGGGAAACAACGAGATACACCCAACGTTATAATCAACAACTTAAATCGTTAAATCCATTAGAGATAATGAACAAAATAGAATTGATAACCGTTGGAGAGAGAGATGTTGCTTTGCTATGTTTTGAAAAAGTAGGTGATTTTTGCCACCGGCAGCTTGTTGCTCAATGGCTAAAAGCAACTTTAGGGATAGAAGTTACAGAGCTAAAATTTTAAAAATTACCAAATTAGCCAAAATTACCAAATTTTTATTAAAAAACCAAATTTTTATGAAAAAACCAAAATAACCAAAATTATAAAGGTTTTTTTCTTTCACCCATGCTATGTTTAGCATAGGTGAAAAATGAAAAAATGCGGATATAGTGTAACGGCAGCACACCTGGCTTCCCGCCCGGCAGAATGGTTCAACTCCATTAATCCGCTTCCTTTTCATTTAGAGGGGTGGACATGTTCTTAGGCGCCATTCCTCCGGTAATAGGGCAATACATAAGAGATGAGATAGCCCGCCACCATCCCAAAAGAGTGATAATCCCTTTCTCCGGTAACTTTTCTATCGAGCAAATTGCACATGCAGCCTGTCCCCAGGCTGATGTGCACAGCACGGATATTATTTTTTATTCCAGGGCTATAGGTTTCGGGGTAAATGACATCGATTTCCGCTGCGAGATAAAGCCTGAGTTTGAGAAGGATTTTTCCTTTCTTGCAGGAAAAGTAAAGCCGATAGAAAAAGCTGCTGTAGTGGTTATGTTCTTATGCATAGCAGATGCTTTCGTAAAAAAGAATAAAATATATTACTTGCGTCTCTACCAGAATTTAGTGAAAAATCAGGAGGTGTATTACCAGAAAATATTGCAGAAATTAGAGCAGCTTAAATCATCATCGGATTTCACTTTTTACGGAACCTGCGCATCAAAGCTTATAGAGAAAGTGGGAGATGGCGATCTTGTGATTTTCGATCCTCCTTACTTTGTAGACGGATATGTGAATATGTTTAAAAATCTCCCTGAGTGCCTGAATTTTGATGAAGTCGACTTTCTGGAAATCACTGATGAAGTAAAGGCACAGCAGCTTGAGGAATTAAGCGAGAGGGGGGCTTTAGTATACTATCGGACTATATCGGATAGTATACTAACCGATCAGTATCGGTTAGTATATTACTATCAGTACAAATACAACCTGGCATATTTGATCTACAGCACTTCGGCTAAGTCTGAATTTGTAGGAAGAAAACAGTTAATCAAAGAAAAGGTACAAAACATCCATCTTATAGGGAGGGGAGATGAGATAAGTGAGAATGGTGAAGTTGATATTGTAAAAACCGAAACCCCGGTAGTAAACCACTACAGGCTAATGTGGTTAAAAAAAAGCCGGATGAGAGACGGAAGATACAGTTTTCTTGTATTCATCGATAAAAAATTAATTGGAATTCTCATGCTCCAAGGAGGGCTAAATTTTGGAACTGACTTAGTAACTATTTTTGCAGACACATCAGCACCTTCGAGCCGATATAAAAGACTGTCCAAGCTAATTCTTTATCTTTGCTCTACCGAGAAAATGCTGAACACCATAAATGACCTGACGATGTGGCCGCATTCAGGTTTTACAACGAGAGTGACATCGAACTCTCCGGTATCGATGAAATACCGAGGAATCTTTAAACTTGCCAAAAGAGAGAAAGATAGCGACTCAGAGTTTAAATACAAATTGATATACCAGAACCGGGACCGCATTTTCCCTGATTATAAGATTGCATTAAAAGAGTGGGTGAGAAAGCATGGACGATATATTATCTAAAACTCAGTCGAAACTAAAAGAGTTAACCCAACTCTTCAAAGAGTTGGGACTCGCTCCGATCATGATAATTAACCCATCAGACTGCATCCCACAAAATAAGAATGCAAGGTACTTCCAGCCGGAAGTATTCGAGCAACTTGTGAAGAATATCAAGGATGACAAACGACTCGAAAGTGTCCCTCTTGTATATCATCACCCGGAGATTAACGGAAAATACATAATAATTTCAGGCCACCACCGTATCGATGCCGCAAAGCAGGCTAAACTCGAATTCATCATTGTGATGGTCATAAAGCCGGAAAGTAATGATGAAATCATTGCAAAGCAGCTATCCCACAACTCCCTTGTAGGAAAGGATGACCAGCAAGCCTTGAAGGAATTATTTGAGGAAATCAAGAGTATCGAGAGTAAGATCGCTTCCGGGGTTGAGAGTGAAATAAGTAAAGTTGATTTTGTTTCGATAAACTTTACTCCTGACATGTTCCAGCAGCTTATATTGTTATTCCTGCCCGAAGAAATTGAGAAATTCGATAACGTGTTAAAACAAATAGAGGAGAGAGTTCTGCTATCGGGAGAGAGCACCATTAGAGTTGTACCCGGAAAAATATATGATAAATTCGCAGATAGTCTAAGAACGATCAAAAAAAAGGAGAACATAAAAAGTAACGCAGCAGCATTTACCGTCATGGTTGAAATCGTAGCAGCGGCATTAGAAGATAGGTATAAGGGCGATGGCGAGAAAAAGTAAATACAATCCCGACACCTTCCCGCTGCTTGCCGAAGGCCATGCACGAAATGAGTTGAATGATGCACAGATTGCTACTAAATTAGGTGTTGGCCTATCAAGTTTTTATTCCTACCAAAAAAAATATCCGCAGTTTTTGGACGCATTAAAAAGAGGGAGGATTCCGGTAAATTTTAAGGTCGAAAACACCTTACTTAAAAAGTGTTATGGTTATGATGTTGATGAAACCCATACAACTATGAAAATATCTCAAGGGGGCGAGGCCAAAGTAACTGAAATCAAAAAAGTAACAAAACACATACAGCCTGATGCAACGTCGATAATATTTTATCTGAAAAACAAGATGCCGGAAACATATAAGAACAGGCATGATGTAAATGTTGACTTTGAGGATTTGAATAAAATCGCAAATGCTTTGATGGGACAGGGGAATGATTAATAATAGATTCCTGCCGTCAAAGTTTCCAAAGCTAACGCCTATTCAATTGAAATATTTCAATGATTGGGATCACAGGTTCCAGGTAATCTCAGCCGGTCGGAGAAGTGGGAAAAGTATGATAGGGAAGAGGAAAGGATTAATCTTTTCTCTCCAACATCAGCATGTTCGGGGGTTTTATGCCGCGCCCACCCATTTGCAGGCGAAGGCGATATTCTGGAAGCAATTAAAGGACGAGACAAAGTACTTGCGGCATCGAATAAGCGAATCTGAGTTGAGTATTGAACTCAGGAACGGTTCCTTCATCCAGGTAGTAGGGCTTGATAAGCCGGAAAGAGTCGAAGGGCAACCCTGGGACTGGGCACACCTCACAGAATTTCCGAACATGAAGTCAAATGTCTGGATAGAACATCTAAGACCGGCGTTTTCTGAGGTTTCAGAAGTAACCGGCAAGCCGGGCTGGGTGATTTTCGATGGAACACCCGAAGGACTAAACCATTACTACAACCTCGCGCTGATGGCAACTGATGGAGTCATACCCGAACCGGTTCCCATTGAAGGGGCGTTTGCTTCAAGTGAGCAAAATCCAGAGTGGGCATTATATACCTGGCTATCATCCGATATTCTTCCAGGGTATGAAATTGCCAATGCTGAAAGTGAGTTAGATCAAGTCACCTTCTACCAGGAATATGGCGGAAAGTTTCTTGGCAGGAAAGGCCGGGCCTATTATGCTTTTGGAGATGATAATATAAGGAATATTAGGTATAATCCAGAAGAGGAGATACACTGCGGTATTGACTTCAATGTCAACCCCATGACCTGCACGATAGGCCACATCAGGGGAAATGAATATCAGCAATTCGGAGAATTATACCTGCCGAACTCGAACACCCCGGCATTGTGTAAGGAAATCGCAAGAAAATTTTCAGAAAAAAAAACAATTTTGATAAATATCCGGGTATACATTTTTACCCTGATGCAACCGGAGCCAACCGGCATACGTCATCAGACGACACGGACGTGGAGATACTGCGGGAATTCGGCTTTACGGTGCACTGCCCGGCCTCGAATCCCTTTGTCAAGGATAGAATCAACACAACCAACAGCCGCATCTGCTCAACCAATGGAAAGCGGAAATATTTCGTTGACCCGTCATGTAAAAAAACTATCAGAGATTTGCAGCTTGTACAGCGTATTGACAATGGCGATATTGACAAATCAAGCGAGGCGAACTCTATGGGGCTTACTCATATTAGTGACGCTCTCGGGTACTTGCTCTGTTATTTGTTCCCGATCAAAGAGACCAGAGGATCATATGTCGGGTTTAGTGAGGAGAGTGTAACATGAAAGTATGGAAGAGGGATGGTGTTTTTCATCGATTCCAACGTGCTTTTTCTGCTTTCAGGTTCTTTCAACCTCCTGATGATGAAGACGGCGGCAGTAACGACAACGTAGGAATATCAGCTTATAAAAATTACGCGGAAGCGGTGCAAAAAATATCAGCAATGCGGGCAGGTGGATTCGGGAAAAGCGTATTTAATACGGTTGTTAGACTGAGAAGCGCATTTACTCTCGGTGTCGGAGTGGAGATACAGGGAGTGGAGAGTGACCGGAATAAAGACTCCAGGGAATGGGTTGATGAATTTTTACACGCCAATTCGTTAGATAGCAAGGGAACCGAAATATTAAAGTGGATAAAAGAGTTTGAGTATGAAGGTAAAATGCTCGTTAAGCTCTTTTTTGATAAGAATTATGTCTGGCGGGACGATAAGAAAAAAGGAATGGTTATGGCTAAGTTCATGACCTGGGGTAGTTATCAGTATGAGGTATTTGCTGATTTAAACAATTACTCGAAGTACAAGAAAGTAAAGTGGGACAAGAAAACCAAGAACCTGCCTGAAAGTCAGTTTGTTTACCGGAAAAACGGTGGGAGAATTGATGATGTGAACGCATCAGACATGGTGGCCTGGGATATAGCTCCCTTTTGTGAAGCCCTTGAAAAAGCGCAGTCTGATTTGAGAAAAAATAATGCCTATTATGGAAAACCGATTCCAGACCTTAAGGTAGACACAATTCACGATGTAGAAGGTATGCAAGAAGCTTTAGACAAGGGCGGGGCAAAAGATTTCAAAAAAAGAAAATTTTTTGTACATATCGGAACATTCGACCTGAAGGGGCCCCCACTTGATGCAGCCGAATCATTGTTAAAAGAAACAAAGGAACTTAAGCAGTTAATAACCGGGTTTTCAGGTGTACCGGCTCATTTTATAGGGATGCCTGAACTCATAAAGAATCGTTCTGTGTCCGACGAGTCGAGTTATGACACGATAGCAGCGTTAACAAGCGACGGAAAACATGAAGTAGAATCTGGAATAAATGAAACACTTTTTAAGGCCGCGGCGTTGTATGCATTAAAAACAAAAATTGTCATTGACATAGATTGGATATGGTTAGCCTTCACTCCGATGAACTCGAATCAATGGAAAGAAATCGGTTCGCTGATAACCATGAGAGAAAACGGAGATATATCCAGGCAAACGTTGTTAGAGAGAACGCCAGGGATAGACCCGGATGAAGAGATAAAAAGACTAAAAGAAGAGGCAGAAACAAAAGAAAAAGGTGATTATGAACGCTCTAACAAAAGGGCGGAAGAAATAGAAGAAAAAAAACAAGGAGACCATTATGGATGAAAACAAAAAAAAAACCGATGAAATCATGGATGAAGTTTTAACCGGAGATGAAACCAGTGTTGTAAAGAAAAACAAACCGGAGGAAACTAAAAAACCTGCAAAGACAAAACCTTCTGCAAAGGCTAATACTAAAACAGCCACTAAAGTAGACCCGGTTGAAGAAGAGAGGGTTTTTTTCAAAATAGCCGAGTTCACCAGCAAGGACCAAATCGGCAAGAACACCGTAATCCACAACTAAAGAAAAATGGATGAAAAATTAGTCGTAAAATTTGTAACTTCGAGCCTTCAATTTTTGGAAGATTTCCAGTTCATGAGTGCTGCTGAAATCATGAAGAAAATCCCGGCCCAGGTGTTCGCAAAGATGAAGGCCGCGGACTCAAGCCCACTGGTGAAAGTATTCCCGGTCGGTCACGAGGGGAAATCATACCCTCAAGAAATTAACCGTTTCGGGGAAAAAGTATCGAAGGTTTTAAATTGGCTAAAAAGCGGTGTAAAAGGGATATTCAATAACCTGAAAATTGGGAATCTACTATTCGATGGCCACAACGAAGACAACTCACTTGAAAACAGGACAGTAGTGGGCGAACTTGTTGGAAAAGTACTGCAAAAAATCAATGGCAAACTTCACACCATAGGTATTACCTGGATTTATCCTGAATATAAAAACAGGGATTTTGACGTGGCGAGTATTGAGACGACTCTAAATGTACCACCCACAAGAGAAATGACCGAGGCTAATGTAGGCGAAATTACCGGGATTGCCCTTGCTGAATCCGCAAAAAAAGCGAAACCGGCATTCCCCGGGGCAACCCTCCTGACTGCAATGCAATTTCTACAAGAGCAGGAGTCGGATGATAAAGATGTAAAAAATGCCAAAGAAAAAATCGAAGAAAAAAAGGAGGAAAATAACGTGGAAATAACGTTTGAAAAAATTAAAGAATTTTTAGAAAAGTTCAAAGTATCAGTAACCCAACTATTTAGCGTCGAAGAAATTCTTCAGGACAAATCAGTCTTGAATTCCCTGGCTGAAAACTATATCAACAAAAAAGAGTTCGACAAATTGAAGGGTGAGCTTGAAACCGAAAATGCTGACCTAAAAAGCCAGATCAACCGGACAAACGTCGAAAAAGAAATCACCATTGCCCTTGACGATGAGAAAAGGAGTCTCGGCGGAAAAGCAAAGGAATTCATCCGGGACCACCTAAAAGATTTTAACCTTCAAGATGACGGAACCCCATTGGAAAAGCAAATCCAGAAATTTGTAAACGAAAAGGTCGAAGCCTATGGTAAATACTTCGATTCAGAAGAGGAAGAAACCGACGATACCGACGACACCGGAAAAGGAAGCGGAAAAGGAAAAAAGAGTGAAGCTGATAAAGGCGTAGGCCCCGCGAAAAAGGGCGCCGGTGCAGTGGATTATACCAAACCCGAAGAGAACGACCTGATTGCCGATTAGAAAAATAATGAAAAATTTCAAGTTTACCAGGAGGTAAAAATGAGTGAAGTATTTACGGGTACTGATTGGGTAAGAAGTGGCGATTACGAAAGTTTAAGAGTCACTGCTGTCCTGGCCCAAATAGCAAGAGACCTCGTGCTTTTAAACGATCTCTATCACATTGTCATAAAGGACGTAGTGATCGGAGAGTTGTATACAGGGATAACCAGGTGTCATGAGATTATCCTACAAAAAAAGACAGGAGTTGGCGAATCGTTCAACCACTGCCAGAAGGTGTACATCGAGGCAGTTTCCGGCCTTGTGACCCCGGTTGCTACAGGCAATGTCCTCTGCGGACATGCCCATGAGAACGGGGCAGGTGAAAGCGATACGGATGTGATGATACATTTTGATGCATTGCTGGCATTATCGTAAAGCTTATTAGCTCTAATGCCGGAAATAAAAGGAGTGAAATATGTTTGATTATACAAAACTTGAAAGCTTAGACCTTTCAAATCAAGATGACCTGAAAAAGCTTATTGGGGCCATCAAGTTCCAGATGGGTAAGTTTAATCTTTTTAAAAATCCCTGGGACAGCCAAGATGCCGGGAAGAAAAAAACGCAGTTCATGAAAAGTCCCCATCAGTTCCTTACTTTGAGTACAGATTTTCCCAGCGTAGATCATGAGACCATATTAAAACACTATGAGACCCCTCCCATCCCTGATACAGGCTGGCTATTAGCCTTCAAATTCAAAGATATGACAGGCATACGAAAAAGTGGAGTAAAGCTCAAGACGATCAAAGATGGTTTGACTTTTGAGAAGATACCAAAAGGAGGCAAAGTCAGGTATTTCGGATTTGAAGGTACTGAAATAGTACTTTCGTTTCAGCGTTATGGAACCGGGCTAAAATTAGATGCCGATATATTTGAGGATGGTGAGTGGCTGTCCCTGGAAGAGGCAATCGAGTTATACAGGGGAAAACATGCCAAACTATATCCTGAAATCGCCTACGGTTTGATGGAAGCCATAAGCACTGATTTTGACATTTTATTTGAACCCCCATCTCCCACGTCGTTGCCTGAAAGCCATGAAAATTATCAGCTAATAAGGATTATCCAGACCCTGAACAAAGCAGGGTTGGAATTAAAAGAGTATGCCCACCAAAAGGGGTATGAGGTTCCGTTTATCCCGGTATTTTGTCCGGGTGCTCTATTCAATAAAGTTAAAGCCGCGATCAAACTGCATTATCTCAATGGAGACACGGCGTTCCGATCGAATTATAATTTCATCCCAGTAGAAACGATGTACTTCAAAAATACCGACTCCGTATACCCCTGTATCCCTTACAACAAAACGGGAGGAGCGCAAAAGCTAAACCTTAAGTTATTCGACCGGTTTGACTCCGACTCTTACTCTTTCAAAATTCCCGGATGGCTTCGTTTTGTCATGTGGATTGGAGATCAAGGTCAATTCAGACGGTGCAAACTCACAGACTAACACCGGAAGGCAGGATGGTGAAATTACAAAAGATTAAAGGAACCCGGAGTGGGAAGCTTTTCCCCTCCGGGTGTTCCTTCCAGGAGGCTAAGTAATGTCGGCAGGATGGTTTGATTCGATTGAAGAGGCGGACGCCTACTTCCAGAAAAAGTACGGTGCCGGTGATTGGAAAGGACTCGACCTTACTACTCAGAAAACCCCTCTACTTGAAACGGCATTCAATTGGATTGGTTGGTCAAATCTGTTTTCAATCCCCCCAGAGCCTACAGCAGAGCAGAAAGTAATTTTACAAAAGGCACAGGCAGAAATGGCGTGGTTCCTGTACAAAAACAACGAAGATATGGAACCTCGAATGGCGCTCAGAACTCAAGGAGTTTTTGAAGCGGGAATTGTAAAAGAGAAATATTCTAAACATGACCCCACCCTTCCCATTCCCCCTATCGTTCTAAATATCTTGCAAGATTTTCGCAAGGTGGGGGCTACGGCTACGGGAACGTATTTTGCCGCCGTCGATATCGAATAAGGAAGTATGATGAAGAAAACAAAGCTCCCATCTCTACCACCCTTAAAACCCCGGCTCCGGGGATTAGAGGCAAGGTACGCCTCTATACAAGAGGAAATAGGGGAGCATATACTATCCGTCCACACCTACAGCGATAAAGCAAAGAAGAGAATCATTACCCGGGTAAAGACTCTTCTGGATGAGCACAAACTTAAGGATTTGGCATTTTGCGAAGAGAATGTCAAAAAAGCATATGATGAGGCATCCACAAGGGCTGAGGAAAGGCTAAAGCAAATCGGTGCAACACTTGACTATACTTATAAGGAGATCGAATTCCAGGAGTCCATTGAGAAGTACACAGCCCTGCTTTACGGGGACTTTCAAAGGGCAAAAGAAACTATAATAGGCCAGGTAAAGCTATATTTTCGACTCCTTAAAGAGGCCACTGAGAAGAAAAGGAAAGCAAGTTTGCAGTTCCTGGATAAATCTGAAATAATCGAGGAAGGTGTTGATCGAATAGTGACAGAAGGCGCGGTCGTCCGGGAGCGGGTTACTAAGGCTGGCCATAAATATTACGCAGCGAAATCGAGAGGCGAAATATCGAAAGAAATCAAGCTGCTTTTTGAGAAAACCTTCGGCAAGCTGGATTTTATTGCAATCGACTGCAAGGATGGAATCCGGCGCCACTACCAGGCCTCCTCCTGGTTCAAGATGCAGGCTCGCACCCGCATGAGGGAATGCCAGACCCACGCGGTACGTGATAGGTGCAAGCAGTGGCAAAATGACCTGGTAAGAGTGAGTTCCCACGATAACCCCTGTAAGAGGTGCGCAGACTTTGAAGGGGAGGTGTTCTCTCTTTCCGGCGATCACCCTAAGTACCCGGTTCTTGATAATTTTCCCCCGCACCCGAACTGTGAGCATCACATCGACCCGACTTCGGAAGTGGCCATCCAGGTTGAGGAAGAATACAGGAGTTTGGCAGCATGATTAACGCATACCTTACCGACAGCGCCACCCTGATAATTTCCGGTGGTCTTGACGAAATCAACCGCCCCCTCCCCGGGACACCGGTCGAGATTAAGTGCCGGTTTGAATTTTCCACGAAGCGCGTGACCGGGAAAACGGGTGATGAAGTGGTAGCTGCTGCAAAGGTAATGCTGCCGCAAGATCGGGAAATCTCCCACATGGACAAGATAAAATTCAAGGAAATAGAGTACACCGTAATAAAAATCCAGAAGGTGAAAGCCTTTTCTAAAGGATTCACAGAGGTATATGTGAAATGAGTGAAAAAGTCGACATTTTTTTATTTGGACACATCGATGCTAAAAAAGCAGAAGCCGTATCTCAAAAGATAATCGAATCGAAAGGTAAACAGGTAAACCTTTACATTTCGTCGGAGGGAGGGTTTCTTCATCCGGGATTTGCCATTATTGGAGCAATGAGTGTGAATAAAAATGTCACTACTATTGGATTGGGTAGAGTCGCGAGTACGGCATTTGCCATATTTCTTTCCGGGAAAAAAAGAACCTGTCACAAAAATTGCTTATTCTTTTATCACGGGATTAGTGACACGATTGAAGGGGAAATTCAGCAGCTAAAAGAAATGGTTGCCGCTAATGTCGAGTTGCAGAATCAGGCAGACCAGATTGTCTTGAATAAAACGCTAATCACTAAAAAGAAACTCACTTCGATAAAAAAGAAAAGTCAAACATGGATGATAACTTCCGACGAAGCCCTTGATTTAAGAATAGTTGAAGGGGTGTGTTTGTGATACTCGACACCAGTGACTTCGACAAGAAATTTGATTTGATATGCAAAGGAATCATTCCCAGTCGAACTAAAGTCGGATTGGTACACGCGGCCCAGCAAGCCATGATCGATGCAGACACCATAGAGCCGAAAACCCCACATTTAGAGGGCAATTTAAGAGGCTCTAAAAAGGTCGGTTTAGTTGAAAATTCAAAAAAAGAATTCTCTATAGAATTCGGATTCGATCAGCCATACGCAGGCGCATTACATGAACGTGAAAAACCGACAAACTGGAGTGAGGAGGGCGTTGGCCCCAAATATTTACAATCAAAGTTGGCGAGATTCATGGATAAATATAAACGAATCTTTGGACTTGCTATTAAGAGAGGAAAAAAATGAAAAATTATAAAATCCAGAATAAGAAAAACAAGAAACAATCATTTGAGATTGCTTACAATTGGAGTAAAGAAGCCCTTCGGTCACACCTCATTAATACAGCGCATCCGGATAACGGCCCCCTGTATGCGGCAATAGCTGAGAATGGCATCGAAGCATATGAAATATCGGTTTTAGAAGAGAAGGACGAAAAGGAAAAATCTGCTGCTCAGGAAACCAAGGTTTAGGGATAGAAGATAGCATGATACATGAGATCGGGAAACATATAGCAAATAACATACCTTTTTTCGTATGTGGTGAAACCCTGCAAATCGGGTTCACCGCCCAGTATGCCCCGGTCAGGCACACAGTGATTCTTAACAGCGTTGGCGGTTCAACAAGTGTACACCTACCAGATCAAGTAGAACCCATAATTCAATTTATTTCCCGTTCAGAAGATCACCTGCAGGCTTATAATGACAGTATGCTTCTTTTTAGTTTATTTCATGGCGCCACTTCGATTGAATTGCCGGTTGAGAACGAAAAGCAGTACATTGTAACCCTTGCACAGGCCGTATCGACCCCATTCAACATCGGGTTTGACGGAAAAAAACATGAGTATTCGCTGAATATAAAATTTGATTTAAAAGAAAAGGAGGAATAAAAAATGCCAAAATTACCGGATAAAGGAACCGCGGCAATTGTGTGGGATCCTGATGGAGATAACATAGTCTTTAAGAAAGCATTTGAAGATATTGTATTCAAAGATGAAGAAATCACCTCAGAGGTTTTTGAAGCACAGTTCGGTCAAACTCCCGTCGATGAATTTACCGAAGGAGTTAAAATTAATTTCGAGGCGGTTTTTACGAGAGAAGATATCGAAAAGCTGGCTACTTTCTGCGTTGGCGCCACAGTATCGGGCACCACATCAAAACAAATCGAATTTAGCGTACCTGTAGGAGAAAGCAAGTACCAATACGCCAAACAGGTGATAATAAAACCTATGGTTAACCAACAGCCGGTCAGTGATGAAAGCCAGTGGCTCTATTTGTATAAATGTTTCCCTGGCAGAGCGTTTGAAATCGGATTTGGCACCGACCAGAAAAAGTTCAGCTTCAACTTCAAGGTTTTCCCCGATCAGGATGAAGCATCCCCGACCTACGGCAAAACCCACCGGTTTGGAACTGCTGCTGCTTAAAACCATCTAATTAAACAAAAAAAAAGAAAAATAAGGAGTAAAAAATGCCAAAATTAGTGATTAACACAAAAAAATCATGCTATGAACCTTTCGAGGTTGTAATCAATGGGAAAAGTTATGTTTTAGAAATGCAAATTAACAGGAGTTTTATCAGTGAATTTGAAGCCCTTTCGGAAGGTGTAGATGATACCTTCGAAATTCAAGACAAGCAGTTGGATTTCCTTTTTTCGGAACTTCCTGAAGCGGAAATCAAAGAGATGGACATAAGAGAGAAAAGCTTTATTCTAACTTCATGGCAGGATTATGCTTTAAATTTTAATTCGCGCGTAGAGAGCAATAAAAAAAAAGGGAAAAAATTATAGAGATTTCTCAAGCCTTCCCGGGCCTCTTTAAATTTGAGCAATTAGATTCGATGCCCACCTACGATATCCAGTGGTGGCTTGTCAGGGCAAGGCTGTCTAATATGGAAAAAGAAATGAAGTTCATCGATAACTTTCGTTTAGCTTTGCATGGGGAAGAAAAACATTTACACCCCGTGCAGGCCAATCACGAATACACAACGCGGGTACTCTCAGATGTTTTGGGATACTAGGTGATACATGTCGGGTGGAATATTTAACGCAGGTGCCGTAGTCGTTAAAATGCAAGCGAAAATGGATGAATGGAATGCATCCACCCGCACAATAAAAAAAGACATGACAACCATTCAGGGGTTTGCTGCCAGGAATGAGAAGCAACTGAAAAAGATGTCCGGTTCATTTGCTAAAGTTGCTGCCGTCACCACCCTGGCGTTTACCGTTTTCCTGAATTCATCGATTAAGCTAAACAAAGGACTTGCCAACGTTGCAACCCTGGCGCCGAAATCGACCCAACAAATTCTAAATTTAAAAAGTGAAGTTCAAGACCTCAGCATCAAGTATGGAAAGGCTGCCGAAGATTTAACAGGCGGCTCATATCAAATCGTCTCAGCTTTTGGTGCACAGGCCCTGGCAAGTAAAAAACTTGACCTGACTGCACGGGCCGCCGCCGCGGGCATGGCAACAACGGCAGACACCCTGAATTATCTCTCCGCCGTTACTAAAGGGTACAATAAAACCACCGATGAAGCATATGAACGAGCCTCCGATCTCGGATTCATGACGGTCAAGCTTGGGCAAACCACTTTCCCGGAGTTGGCCGCAAGTATTGGCAGGGCAATCCCCACTGCGGCGAAAATGGGGGTGGGTGTTGCCGAGTTGCACGCCGAGTTCGCTACATTGACCGGTGTGACCGGGAACGCCGCCGAAGTGAGCACCCAGGTTGCGGGTATTCTCCGGGGAATGATAAAACCCACCCAGGGAATGAAAGCTGCAATCAGTGAGCTGGGTTACTCCACAGCGGAAGGCATGATTAAAAACCTGGGCATGGTGGGGTCATTAAAGGCGTTGATCGGGACTACAGATGGTACTTCCGAGAGTGTGGGGAAACTGTTTCGCCGGGCCGAGGCTCTTACCGCCATATTTGCTTTGACTGGAGCGCAGGCTGCTGATTTCAAAAGGAAGTTTGCCGAAATGAAGGAAGCTGCAGGGGCTACGGGAGAGGCTTTTATCGCAATGTCGAGCGGCATCAACAAAACCGGCTATGAATTTGAGCAGACAAAACAAAGAGTAGCTGTCCTCAGCCAGAATATCGGTGATTCGCTGATACCGATTTTTTCAACACTCCTTGATATCGTGTCTCCCGGTATTACCCTTTTCTCAAATATGGCTGTGAATTTCAAAGCGCTTCCGGCACCGATCAAATTCATTACCACCGGTATGATAGCGCTTACCGGGGCTACGGTGGCCTTAATCGCTATGAAAGCAAAGCTATTGGTCTTATGGGGAAAAATCCCTGCCAGACTTGCAAAAATGGCGGTTGCAATGGGGCCATATGTTGCGGCAATTATGGCAGGATATGCGGCCTACACCGCAATAAAGGCTGCTGCCGAAAAAGCGGGCAAAGCTCATGATAAACATATGGGTATCATTGCCTCCACCGCACAAAGAGAAAAGAAAATTTTTGACGCTCTAATCGCCTTTAAAAAACAGGCTACCGCGGAAGACCTGGGCATATACCGGCAGTCGATAGCGATGAAAAAAACGCTGCTTTTCGCATCTCATGAGCAGAGATTGAAATTTCAGCAGAACTTCCTATTGAAAAACAGTGCCAATTTTAGTAATTTCTGGAAAAACCGGCAGAAAAATTTGAAAGGAAACTTAAATGATGAAAACGTTCAGACCGATGAGCAGAGGCAAAGCATAGCTGCGATTCTAAAAAAATCCAGGGAAACGCAAAAGCAGGCCACTCTCAATGAATTCGACTTCCGCATCTGGAAGGCCCGGCAGGCATATGAGGCAGAGAAGAAAATTCTCGATGAAAACCGGGCTTCAAAAGAAGAATTCATAGAGCTTCAAAGAGGGTATAATTCCGAACTCAAAGCAATAGAAAAAGACCGGCTTGAATATAACACCCAAAAACAAAAAGAGGAAAACGAAAAAAGACAGGAAGCAAATGAAGCCTTCTACGAACACAGAAGGTTGCAGATAGAGGAATTTGATGGTTTCGTCCGGGAGCAAGATACTTTGGCGGAGTTCGAGGCCCTTACCGGCCGGGAACGGCAGCGGGCGGAACTTGACCGCTGGCATCAAGAGCAGCGGCAGAAGTTAATCGCGCTCCTCAGGTTCAACATACTCCAGGGGACTACATTCACGGCAATGCGCATAGCCCTGGAAAAGCAATTTTACAACGAAAAAAATAAATTAGACGATGATGATGAAAAAACATGGATTGGAAGGCTAAACAAAAAGCTAAAGAAATACTATGAGTACTTCCAGGTTACCTTTGCCAGTTTCAAAGGATACCTCGACGCGAAGCAAAAAAAGTTAGATACAGAGTACGAAAAAGAAAAGGCTTTTATAGAAGCGAACATCACGGATGAAGCGGAAAGGAAGGCTGCCCTCGAAAAACTCGACGCGGAATACACCGAAAAGCGGCGAAAAATGGAAAGGCAGAAGGCCATGTACGCCAAGGTTAGCAATATCGCATCTGCAATAATGAACACCGCTGCCGCGGTAACGAAAGCTCTCACCGCGGGTCCTTTCCTCGGCCCGGTGCTGGCCGGTATAATCGGCGTTATGGGAGCGGCGCAGGTGGCTATGATCGCGCGCACCCCTATTCCTATGGCGGTAGGTGGAAGGGTAAAAGAGGAAGGAATGGCCTTACTCCATAAAGATGAAGTTGTCATGCCTTATGAAAGGGCAATGCAGATAGAGCGCACTAATACTTTTGTTGAGAGGCGTTTTTCAAGCCCACCGCGGGAAGCGGCAGGGACCCGGGGCGGAGGCGGGGATACAGTCAACATATATATCAACACCATCGACGGTTCGAACCTTGAAGAGATTTTTGATACAAAGATAATCCCCCTAATCCAAAGCCGTACCAGAACTGAAAACCTTTTAATTTATAAAGGGGCCGTAAAGGAGCATGTCTAATGGCGAATATCCTTTTTTTCTACAAAAATGATTGGGACACCCCGGAAGCTGGGTGCAGTTCGGCACACAGCAGCTTCCCGGTCGCCAACACCCAGGAAAGAATTCTCATGAAGCCATGGAGATCGAACTACGGCCCCGGTTCCGGGTGGGGTACTTTTAAAATCGACGAAACTAACCGGTATATATGTTTTCAAGAAACCGGGCAACCACAGCAGAGCGCGGAGATTTCAACCGGTACATTCAACGCCGCTACTCTTGCTGCTGAAATCGAATTGCAAATGGAAGCCTCCGGCACCCATGATTTTATCGTCTGGTATGATGAAGAGCAGAATAAATTCAGAATTGCTTCAAATACCGGCACCTTTGCGGTGTTGGGTTCGCAAACCACAAACGCCATCTGGTCAACCATCGGATTCGATGAGGTCGATACCGAGGATACACTTGATAGCTATACCGCAAATGAAGTGCGCATTCACACCGCAGAATGGCTCAAGATCAATAGCGCAAACGTTACTGTGGCCGGTGTTTTTGTATTTCACCACAATATCCAGAACTCCGGCGACGTGAAGGTGCAATTCTCGAATGATGACTTTATAACCATCGAGTATGAGTATTCGTTGCTGAAAGGTGACGGCGTGATGGTTAAGCTGCTGCACCCGTCCCCTCTGCAATACAACGACATACGGATTTTCATCCAGGACAAAAGCAACCCGGCAGGGTATGTTGAGTTTGGCCGGGTTTGGTTGGGCGATTGCTTTGAGCCGAAACACGGTTTTTCTCCGAATTTTTCCGATAAACCAAAAGACCTATCAAGAGTCATTGTTGGCGGCGGTGGGCAGGCGTTCTCCCTGATAAATCCGCATATACAAAACCAGTCATACAGCTTTGGTCTGGCTGACCCGAAAGATAAATTTGATGAAATATTTAACGAGGTTGGACTGGCTAAGCCTCTTGTGATAGTTGAGAAACCGCTCACACCTATATCGGCAGAATACCTGGAACCGGAAAAGCATTCGCATTACTGCCGGTTGTCGAGTTGGAGCATGAAGCATGAATCAGGAAACAAATTTTCGTTGAAAACAGGTAGAACGGAGGAAAAATAATGAAAGATGAAGCCCCGGTTATATTGGTAGAAATCAAGGCAGGTGTCCCCATAGATAACGGTTCAGAGGGATTATTGCTGTGCCAGGATGGAGATAAGCTGTTTCTACAGACCGGTGAAAAAATCGCGGTGAATTGAGGATACTATGGCAGGGAAAAAAATATCAGAACTTTTTTTGATTCCGGCAATTGCGGGCGATGATGTGTTTCCAGTTGTTGACATTTCATCCGATACTACAAAAAAAGTAGCGTTTTCAAATCTCACTGCTTGCATTGCTCCAAATATGGTAGGAACCGAAGGGATCACAATCTCCAATGACACTATAACAATAACATCACAATGCCCTATTGTTCTTGTAACTATCGATACAGAAGGAGGGGCGGCCACCGATGACCTCAAGCAAATCAATTGCTCAATCATCGGGCAATTCCTGATATTACAAATAGCGAACAATGACCATATCGTAACCATCAAAGACAGAGCTGTGGAAGGCAAAATATACGGAATGGGGGATTTTACATTTGCAACGAAAAGATCAAAATATGTCTGCGTGTACGTAGACGGGCGCACCGATGAGATTTCAAGGAGCGCAAACGCATGAGCATATGGGACTCGACAGGTCATGGAGCATATTCCACTGAGTATACAGGTGGTGAACTTGTCCAGGTTGACGAAAACGGGACAAGTCTCGTCAGGAAACTGTCGGTTTCAAACTGCGATTCGACTCCCGGTTCATATTTTCATGACATGGATAATTGCCGGCTATATGTTCACACTTCCACGGGTGATTCGCCCCGCAGTGATAACTATAGTTTCCAGGGGTATACCTGGTTAGCCATAACCAACCGGCAGGAACCGGGTAATCCTGTAGATTTCATCCCCCAGGAGGGGGAACCTGATGGCGCGGCCCGGAATGCATATTATATGCCAATATTGGCGCCAACTCCCATTTCCCTTACCCAGGCCGTGAGTGATTTTTATACTTCCGCCATGCGTTCACAATTCGGGTCGCTCTCCTTTGGCGACCCCGCCTACTGGTGGGCAAACAGCCAGGTGTTAAATTTCCACAACAAAAAGGTTGTTATCAAGGTTGGCAATGTAGGTGACGTATATTCGGATTTTCAAACGATTTTCATAGGTAAGGCCGGGACTCCTGATTTTTCAGATTCGGGGCTGAGGTTGTCTCTTAGTGACATCCGGGAAGGGGTGCTCAGGCAAATACCGGCAGACCGATTCGACTCCACCGCGTACCCCAACCTTAACTCACAAGCTGAGAATAAGGTTATTCCAATTCTGTGGGGTATAAAATATGGAATTCAACCGGTTAAAATCGACACCGCCACCCACAGGTACAAAGTGACCAAAACGATATTTCTTAGTGGGACAACATATCCGATAGAGAGTATTACCGTCTACAAAGACGGTGTGCAGATATACGAACCCGGCGATTACGCATCAGACCTAAACAACGGAGAATTCACACTCGCAGCGGACCCGGGAGAGGCTGAAATTACTGTGGATGTTCATGGCTTGCAGTGCAAGTACGATTTTTCAACCGGTACTCCTACCCTTCAATTCTCAGAAAACACCGCTGACATCCTGTTTTTTATCCTGCTGGAACTAAACGGGATTCCAGTCGGGCAAATTCACCTGGAAGATTTTCAGGCACTCCAATTGAAACGTACCCAGCGCATCGGGATATACCTGACCCAGGCCACGGAAACCATTGAGATGATTCGCCTACTGCAGCGGTCGGCAGTTTTTCACTTCATCCCCACGCAGGACGGGAAGTACACCGTGAAATATTACGACCGGGGTGTACCTGCGGACGCAAAATCAATCCAGGATTATAACTATGGACCCGGAGGAGTGTCGATGACCCAGGAGACGAAATCCGCATTCCAACATGTGGTACTCCAATATGGAAAATCCCCGCATGAGGATAATTACCAGACGGTCTACTCCTCAGAGCCGGAAACCGGATATCGATATGGAAACGAGGAAACACTCACTATTGTGACTGCACTCGCCAGCCGGGAGGAAGCCGAAGCCCTACTTGAGTTCTATTTGAATCTTGTCAAAGAACCGGCAAAAAAAATTACTGCTGAACTGCTGGGAGTAGGTGTTAACATCATGCCTACCGAAAAGGTGAAATTTTCCCGCTCTGTCAAAAACGAGAAAGGCGAAACGATTAGTATAGCAGTTAACGAAGTGTACGTAATTCTTGAAGCCAGAAAGGATGTGTCGGGAAAAAAAACCAGGATTGTTGGGCTGCTCGATGAGCAGGTACAGGGGGATATTCTCCATACGGACACTGACCATGCAGAGAACTACACTGAGTATCCCGATATAGTCAACACCGAACACACAAACGATCACACGAACGTTCCACACATAGACCACAACAATAGCACTAATGAACCCCACATTGATGAAAGAGAAAATTATACCGACCATACCGATCATGATTATTATACTGAGTCCCATGCGAACTATACGGACGGTAGTTTGCACTTTGATAATCCCGTCAATAAGCATACACTCTACAGTGATGGCCCCGGCTACCTTCAAAGTCATGAAAATGTCCCGCATCAAGATTATCCAGACACGACAAACATACCACGTATCGACTGGCATGTGAACGGGCACGGTGACCATAACGATCACGGTGACCTTCATATGAATGTTCCGCATACAAATTCGGAGTTATAAAAAATGAGTCATTACGCAATAAAATATCTCGGATGTAACGCAGGCTGTGCATCCTGTTATGAGAATGTCATAAGGGGATGTAATCAGCAGAATTATGACATCACTAAGATGATGAACACTGTGAAATCAGTGTTATATCGTGAAGTCAAAAAGCAACGGCGAAACAAGAATCTGAAAAATTTCAAGCGCCACTTTCAGAAACCGATGCTCCACGGAGGAGAACCCCTGCTAATGAAAACTAACGATATTGAAACCATCTTGAGTTATGTTTTTTCATTTTTCAAGTGCAGTGGCATTCAGACAAATTTGACACTTCTTAAAGATGAGCATATCGATATTTTCAAAAAATGCAAAACTCATGTGGGTGTGTCGCTCGACGGCGATTATCCGGAACTGAATAGAGGGCGGTTTGCTGCCGGGGCCCCACTTAAAAAAATCATAAAAGATACCGGTAAGGTACTTGAAAATATGGCCCGGCTTCGGGAAGCCGGGTTGGATATGTCCTGTATCATCGTGCTAAGAAAATACAATGCAGCCTGTGACAGGCTTGACCGGTTAGTCAAGTTCATCGAAAGGCTTCGGGATGAGTTTGGAATCATTTATTTCAGAACTAATCCCGGTATCGTTTTTGACCCGAAACTTCGGCCTATCGAAGAGTTGACCACTGGGGAATTGTTTAACGCCTGGAAGCGTATTTCAAATATTCAGGGAGTAATGATACAGCCTTATAGAGATATGGTTGATCTTCTGATGGGGTCTCGGGACACAAGTTGCAATTTCTCTGAATGCGACCCCTGGAAAACTTCGGCGGAAATCCCCATCTCCGGGAATGGTGAAATCGGGAACTGTCTGAAAAATGGTGCCGCCCCGGACGGCATACAATCCCTTACGGCAGATCGAAGGTCCCGCCAGAGGTATCAATTACTCGAACAAATTCCTTTCGACCAGGGAGGGTGTAAAGACTGCCGGTACTGGAATATCTGCTATGGCGGCTGTCCTGGTGCCGGTATCGATAACGATTTCAGGAACCGCACCCGGTTTTGCGAGGCGTACAAGCTGTTTTATGAGTTTGTTGAGAAAAAGATAAAAGACCTTTTCCCGAATATCATGCTGGTGACAGATGCGCACCCCCTGCCCATACAACCCGGCATAACCGATATTCTCAATACTATTACCCGCGGTACCTGGCGGCAGGAATCACGGGTTGGAGTCAATAATTTCAAAAAATTGCTCAAACAAAAAAAACCAAAGAAGGGCAGCCCCGGGACTGGACACACCGATGTTGGACATCAAAATCAGCACGGTGATTCCAATAGCCACAAGTGGCTCAATGAAAATCCCTGGTATAAGGGAAGTAGGAGGTAACTCATGGAGCTAATGAAAAAATTCGACCTCCCCCCCTCTCTTGATCTCAACTGGATATCACAGCAGGCCCTGGATACCTGGGAGGGAGTCATTCAGGATATTTCCTTGATGATACAGGAGTTGGAAATTGAATCGGTTGCTGCCGGGCACAGGCCCTGCGCCTGGCGTACCATCGGCCTGAAAGAAATAGATGACTTCTCCCGGAGGTGTGCGGAAATTGACCTTTCGGTGCTTCCGGTCAAACAGGTCGGCGATTGGGGAAACGGCTTTTCTCATTTCAATCCCCCCGTAAAAGAGGGCGAAACTCCAAATATCTACTGCATCATATATAGAAACATCCAGGACGCCAGGGTACTGGCAAAAGCGCATGATGATGAAGATCATATCACCCAGGGCAAAATGCTGGGCTTCCCGGATTGCTGCGTGAAGTTTTTTGACCGGGTGTGGAAAGATGGGTATTTCGATCCCGTCTGGCAGATAGCTCTTGACGATGAGAAAAAGAGTCCTCCGGGCAAATTACCCGGGGAAAGCATCAGGACGCTCGATGCGCACCCCTTCAGTAATCCTTTGCTACGATACGTCGGCGTCCGGGTCGGCTTCCACGTCCCCTGCTCATTTCACTGCCAAAAGTCAATAGCTGTGGCCCAGCAGCGGCTATCTCTATGCCTGAAGTCGGAGAGAAAAGACCTGATCCCACTGCTAACCTCACTGCTGTCAATGCCGGTGGAGTGGAATGTATATCGAGGAATAGCGGTGGTTAAGACCCCAGTTTTCTATCTGAGAACCAATTCTATCCCCACGAAAGAGCACTACACAGTGAGACTGCAGGGGACATTCAAACCCAGGGAAGCCGCCAGGGGCGTTTGTTTCCCGTTTCAGGAGAATCCAGATGACAGTAGAAAATGATGATACAACCATCGATTTGAAAGAAGCATTAAACATGAATGAAAAAATTAATACTATAGACAGGAATGTCGCAGTCCTGATGGAAAGGTCTGATAATACGCAAAGATTCATTAATGATTACATGAAACGCACAGATAAAGAAATCGAAAACCTAAAAGGCGATAATGAAAAAATAAATAAAAACATGAATGATGAAAATGATAAAATTCACCACAGAATTAACGGTCTTTACAGGTGGCTGTTAGGTACTGTGTTTGCCATAATTTTGGGAGCAATCTTAAAAGCATTACTTGGAGGTTAATATGCACAAATTAAAATCAATGAAATTCTGGTTTTTTTGTTTCATCCTTGTTTCGGCTAGCGTTTTCCTGCCACTTAAGCAAATCTCCGGCACTCAGTGGGTGGAGTTAGTAACGTGGGTGCTGGGGGGCTATTTCCTGGCGAATGTTGCGATGAAATGGACGAAGGCTGCCGCCCGGAGAGAACTCAGGGAAAAGCTTAAATCGGTCAAATTTTGGGCCACCACCGGCGTGATAATATCGGCGACGGTTTTTCTCCCTGCCGGGCTGATTACAAGTGTGCAGTGGGTGGCCGTTATGAAATATATCGGGAACGGATATTTCATTGCAAATGTCATAAACAAAAAAATATCAAAAATATAAAATTTAGGAGGTAAACGATGTTTCGGAAAATAACTATTTTTTCTATCGTAGTCGCTATTTTAGGCGCGATAACCCTGGGCATTCACAAAGAATGGATTTGGTTGGTTGCCCTGGGTGTCCTTTTTGCTATTGCAGGCGTGGTTGCACTGGGCATCCACAAGGAGCGAATATGGATGGTGGTTTTGGCTTTTGCAGCAGCAATCGCAGGGGCAATAACCCTGGGCATATCCGCGCATTGGGCATGGATGACAACGTACATAGTGGTTTCGGTGGTTCTCGGGGCACTTCTTTGGTTCACAAAGTATTTCAAGCCTAACTGAGGGAGGTACACCATGAAGAATACTAAAAAATGGCTTGCCCCTGTAATCGGTGTATCGGGTTCAATAATGCTGGGCATTTTCGGCAAATGGGCGCTCCTGGTACTGTGTGTCGCTGCCTTGCTTTATTTTGGGCTTGTCTATTTCCTGAGAATTAGGCAGCAAGGCACGATGATATTGAAGTGGATTAACATAAGGGTGAACCGAAATGGAGTGCTTATCTCCATGGCTACAATCATGTGGGTTTTCGTTCCCCTGGTAGTGTCCTGGGTGTTTCCCGGCTTACCTTTCCGCAATATCTTTGCTTCGATGATTATCCCCTATGTCTTTGCGGTTCTGGCTATTTTGCGGTGTGAAAAATGACCGGCCCGGCTCCCACCACCAAAAAAAGGAAATGGCGTCTCTGGTTTGGTGTGTGTGTTGCGTTAATCGCGCTGCATGTTGCCATTGATAACTGTGATCGAAAACCCGCCCAGCCCGATAAGTATGAGAAGAAACGCGAAAAAATCCAGGCAAGTCGGCAAGTGGCCGAAGTAAATGCTGAACTCACCAAATTTGAGATCATAGGCTTAACCGTTGAAGGGGAAAAAGCAGAAGCCAAAGCCGCTGTTGTGAAAGAAAAAATGGAAAATGCCCCCGCACATGTCCCCTCCCGGAAGCTTGAAGAGGAAAACGCCCCGCTCGAAAAGTGGAAGAAAAACTACCAGGTACTTAAGGGAAAATACGCCCAGGCAAAAATAAGAATCTCACTACTGGAATTTGCGCTGCTGAAAAAAACCGAAGCCCTGGCAAAGCTTCCGCAGCTATACCAGGAGTTCGCCGAAATAATTAAAACCTATGATGAAGAAATAGGTATCCTGGAAGATCAGGTCGGTTCCCTCCAGAAAGCCCTGGACAGGGAGCGGCGACCGGGAGCGATAATCGCAAGCCTGGGGGCCTATTTCGGCTTTTCGTACAATTGGAAACCAAATGTCGGTATCTCCCTGCAGGTAGGCGTTCAGCTATTCAAAGTAAGGCTATCGAAAATCCTGAAATGGATATTTTGAGTTGATATTTTCCTATAGCAATGGTATATTAAGGGCATGGATATTTCAATAACGATTATTGGTGAAGGGGTAAAACCCGGCAAAAATGGCAAAAACGAGCATTGTTTTTTTTTGGCGGATCATTTTATCCCTTCTTTTTCTGAATCTAAAGACATTACCCGCTCATTATTATTGAAATTCAACGAATTGGATTCTTCTGTATCTCCTTGTCTTTCAGAGTGCACCAATGTATCCAGTCTTATATATCAAATCCGCTACCGCTACAGTGAAAATCATAAGGGAGATTTCATAGGCTCAAAAAATCCGAAATGGGGGCAAGTAGCAGCCGGGCAGTAACTCCGGGCCCCTTCTCGGCCCTCAGCAGCACCAAGACCCAAAATCCACAAGACTACCATTTACCTTTCCCGCCCAAAATATAACAATGACAATGGACGCCTGGGAAAGTAGTAGTTATGGCCTTAGAAGCGTATTTTGAATCCCTAACATAATACCCACAATTCGGGGAAACGATGAGGTATGAGCGCCTCAGTTAACCCCCCGATGGTTTACCGGGACTATCCCAACCTTATATCCTGATGAAAAAAAGACTTGCCTTTAAGATCGCTTTTTAGGGGAGAGCGGGATTATTCATCCAGGATGTTTTTTTTCGTACCGTCCCAAATGTGTCCCAGAAGCAATTGATTCTTGAGTGAGGAGGGTGCAGGGAACCGCGATAGTAAATGTGATCCCTGAAGGAATTGAACCTTCAACCTATTGATTAAGAGTCAATTGCTCTGCCAATTGAGCTAAGGGACCATTTCATTTCCGTGCTATAAAATAACATATTACAGCCTCTATGTCAATAGCAAATTCCTTAACTTACGGAAGGGGCTGCGACAAAAATATGGGTAAAACTTGACATTTGCCTTTTTTTGCTTTAAAATATGATTGCCGATAAGCATTCAGGTAAAGGGGGGCAGCATGACTAACGAATTAAAAACATTGGAAGCTAAAAGAAATTCTTTGTACAAAAAATTAATGAATCTCGGTGATTTTAGAAGAGGAACTATTTCTATAAATTATCGAAGATGTGGCAAAAAAAATTGTGCTTGCGCAAAACCAGACCATCCAGGGCACGGTCCACAATATCTATGGAATGCAACAATTGAAGGAAAAAGCTATGCAAAAAATTTAAAGATGGGAACTGAATTACATAAGTATACAGAAGAGACTGATAATTACCGAACTTTCGTGAAATTTTATAAAGAAATCATTCAGGTGAATGAAAACATATGTCAACTACGGACACCTCTTGATTCGGATGATAAAGAGCTTAAGGAGCTAAAAAAAAAACGAAAGAGGAACTAATGGAATTGTATAAGAGATTGCTTTCAAAGGATGGTCATTTAAGCGACAATGAATTGATAGGATGTTAGGTATATCGCGGAGTCAATTTTACAGTTGGCGTCATGGAATAGAGGAGAGGAAGGTACGCGAGGCTAAGTCAGTGTGCACCGAGGGGGAAGGCCACACG
>JAGLSW010000299.1 GCA_023135565.1 Candidatus Aminicenantota bacterium
GGCCAAACTTTTGTAAAAGTTTGAACAAAACTTTTGATTAGCGATACGCTTGTCTGTTACTCAGAAGCCCCTAATAGGCTCCCCGCGCCGTGGGGTTGAAAAAGTTTGAACAAAATTTTTGATTAAACCCTGATAGACGGTTCCGGGTTGTCACAAACCGGAGTTGATTCTTGTTACGACCTCCGCGGTGTCCCGCTGAAACGCCCGCACCATGGCAAAATTCTTCGCTCCTACCTGACGTAACCGGCTCAAATTGTCCAAATTTAAGCCGCCGATAACCACTACGGGTATTTTGACGGTTTCCAACACCTGCTTTACACATTCCATGCCGATGGGCGGGTAACTCTCTTTGGTAGGAGTAGCAAAAACAGGCCCACTGCCGATATAATCAGCGCCATCCTTTTCAGCTTCCACAGCTTGAGCCAACGAGTGCGTGGAACAACCGATGATAAATCCCGGCGGCACTAATGTTCGCGCTTCGGCTATGGGCACATCATCCTGGCCCAAATGAACCCCGTCGGCTCCTACCAATAAAGCTATATCGATATAATCATTTATTATAAATAAGGTGTTCGACTCAGAGGTTATCCGCCTGATCCGGCGCGCGGTTTGCAAAACCTCTTTCCTGCCGGAAACTTTGTTCCGGTACTGCAATATCCGCGCCCCTCCGGCACAAGCGGCACGGGCAATCTCTACGTGATCCCCACTGGTGATTACATAAGCACCGAAATTTTCCTGTCCTTTTAGCGGAAAACGCCGACTCTGCCTATTTTCCAGCACTTTTTGAAAAATCGAGCGGTGGGTCTTAAAGGCCAGGGGAGGCATCCGCTCAAGCTTAAAATAAGCCGCCTCATCCGAATCATCTCCAGCCTCGATGCGGCCCGCAGCATTCTTCATAGTAAACCCGATGATTAGGACAGATTTATAATAGGGATTTAAACTCAAATAAACGCCTACCAACCTGTCGGTTTCAGCGTCTAAACCGGTTTCCTCACGCAGTTCCCGGACGCAGCCCTGCTCCGGGGTTTCATCTATCTCGACAAAACCGCCGGGCAAACACCATTCTCCTTTCTGGGGGTCTACGTTTCGTTTTACCAGGAGAATTTCGTCCTGCTTGTTGATAACCACCGCGGCTGTGGCAGGGGTGGGGTTTTCGTAAACCGGCCTTTCACAGCGGAAACAGAATAAACGGGTCCTGCCGTCAACATATTTCTCCGTTAATCCGGCGGCACAGGCTGGGCAGTACTTTTTTGTGTTCATTTATTTATTGCCTCCGGCGGCAAGGGGCGCTT
>JAGLSW010000003.1 GCA_023135565.1 Candidatus Aminicenantota bacterium
GTAATTTTGAAATGGTCTCTTTGTTTAAGAATAATTTTTTGGCTAATTTTTTTTTCATGGTTACCTCCTTTTTATATTTTATTTATCCCTGATCTATTTTTTCACGTCGTGTTGTTGGGCAGCAATTCATTCCGTCTGAACAGCTATCGTCAGTTTTACATGAACAGGAATCATCACACAAAGATAAACCTCCTTTTATTTTCCTGCTTTCTTCGTCCTGTAATTTTGAAATCGTCTCTTTGTTTAAGAGCAATTTTTCGGTTAATTTTTTTTTCATGGTTACCTCCCGGTAATGTTTATATTTTATTTATCAATTGTCTAATTTTTCCGGTGGCGGTGACGGACAGCAATTAAGTCCATCTGAACAGCTTTTAGCAGTATTACATTTACAGGTATCATAATCAACAGTTAAGCCACCTTTAATATTCCTGCTTTCTTCGTCCTGTAATTGTGAAATCGTCTCTTTATTCAAGAGCAATTTTTTGGTTAATTTTTTTTTCATGATTACCTCCTGGTAATGTTTACAATTTACAGCCAACAACTTGTCTTCCAGGTGAAATTATACCAAATTTTTTTTTATTTTCAAAGAAAAATCTCCATCCGGTTAAATTTTTTTATAAAAAGCTTACATATGGCATGATTCCGCGGTTACTTTATCGGGATACTATTCTTTAGCGCTTTCCTTAATTTCTGAAAATTCCCCCATAACCCGGTAAAATACGCTTTCTTTTTCGTTCATCATTTTCAGCATAGCTTTGATTCTTTCTTTATCCTTTTGATCGAAGTTCCTAAAATCAAGGCCTTCTTCAAACATGCCGCCCCTGCCGGTAAGAATGAAATTGATATTCACATGGTGCGCAGTGGCAAGATGGTGATATAACATAGAACATGACTTCTGTTTCCCTGATTCTAATTCGGATATATAACTGGTTGATAGGTCTACACTATCGGCAATTTTCTTTTGAGTGAGATTCAGGGACTTCCTGACCATTTTTAACCTTGTTCCGATTTCTTTGAAATTGCTTTTTGTCATAATTCTATTGTACCAATTGTATGACCTATTCTCAAGAGGGCATTGGAAAATTCGTTATTATGTAAATTAAATAAAAAAATAATTTTTATCGGATTTGGTGTTGACAATATGGAATTGTTTTGATATTATCCATTATTACGTAACTCAAGGAGGTCGAATTGCGTGTTTCGTATATTCGCGGGTTTTTAACGATATGTTAGCAGAGGATGAAAAACAATGGCTAAATACTTTAGGTTAAAGATTATGCTTTTCAGCTTTACCAGAAGGCTATTATATGAGAGGATATTTTTACATGAAAAAAAAGATGCCATAATGGAGGGCAGTATGATAGGAGATTCCGAAAGAAATAATTTTCAAATAGCATCAACATACAATCGGAGAGAAGACAGTGAATCGAAATAAACGACTTCTTTTTTTAGGGATTGGGGTAACCAACCACCTTGATTTTTGGTGGTTGGCTTCACTTTGCAATTCCATTCTTTTATCTTTTTTTTGGGCGAAGGGGAAACCGGTTTTTTTTTACCGGGCCGGTTTCCCCACACCTGTCTTTTTATTCGCAGTCTTATCCAAACAAAAATTTTTTAGGAGGAAATTATGACAAATTTAAAAGAAACACAAGAGTTAAACGAAAAAGTAAACGTCAGGTTTAAACAGTATCGAGAGGCAATGACCAAAAAGACCGGTTATAGCTTTGCCGAATTCTGCAAAGAGACCGGCATCCCGGAGGTAAAATTTAAAGACTATGAAAATGGCGACTTGTGGCCCGACTTTACCGACCTGCAAAAAATCGGGCTGAACACCGGCATAAATTTAAACTGGTTGGTGTATAGAAACGGCGGCATGTTCGGAGCCAGGGAAAAGGACATGGAGGAAATGATTCAAAAAATCGAAGCCGACGAAAAAGGCCGCTATGCCGATTACAAAAGATTGTTGAAGCTTATGCAGGAACCGGGAATGGAGGATTTGATTTTCGGTATGCAAAATGTGTTTTTGAACCTTTTGAACACAGAGGATTTCGCGTCAAAGTTGAAAGAACCGGGAAAGCTTGAAGAAATGCTGCTCGAAAACCCAACAAACAATGGATTATAAAAAAACTGACTCAACGCCGCGAGGTAAGCTAATAATTACCGAAAAGTTAAAGGAATTATACCTCCTTGTGCTTTATCTTTCCGGGTGGGAAGAGGACT
>JAGLSW010000030.1 GCA_023135565.1 Candidatus Aminicenantota bacterium
CTATCAAGCGCATGAACTCAGCCGGGGAAACGCTGCGGGAAACCACGCGGCTGAACGACCCGCTGGGTCGCATGACGCAGTACGTGGTAAAAGTGCCCGGAGCCGCCGATGAAGTGTACGATTATGCTTATGCCGACAGTGGTAAAACCGTGACTGTGACAGATTCTTTGCTGCGCGCCTGGACGGTGAAAAAAAACGAAAACGGGCAGGTGTATGAAGAGAGCGACCCTGCCGGGAATAAGATCGAGTATTTTTATTTAGATGGCCGCGGCAACATGACGAAAAAGATCGAGACCGTGAAAGGCGCCGACGGTACGGCCCAGGTTATTACAACCATGTACCGTTATAATGATTTTAGTAAAATCGAAGAGATCACGGAGAATGCGGGCACTGCTGCGGAAGCGAAAACTGTTTTTGTTTATGATGCCCGCGGAAATCTTTCCGGTTCTAAGGACGCCGAAGGTAATACTATTTCGCACGGCTATGATACCCTGGGCCGCAAGCTGTGGACTACCCGGCATTTTAAGGACGGCGCGGATATTAAGACCGAGTTCTCATATTATGCTAATGACCTGTTAAAGACAGTCACCGACGCCCACGGCAATATTACTTCATATGAGTACGACGACCAAAAACGCATCACGAAAATCACTTATCCCGACGCCACTTTCGTACAGTATGCTTATACTGAAGCCATGGAGCAGGATGGAATCACGAAGTACCGGATAGTCACCGAAATGCAGCGAAACGGCACGGTAGTCGCAAACCGGTATGACAAACTTAACCGTCTCGTCCAGCGGGAAATTACCCGCACGGCGGGGGTTGGCGGCCCAACTGTGGAAACTTACGAATATGATGGTTTATCGCGGTTGACCAAAGCGGGCAACGATAATTATACGATAGAGCGCAAGTATGATGCACTCAACCGGCTGTTGGAAGAAAAGCAGATGGGGGAGTCGATTAATTATACCTATAGTGTGGATGATAACCGGCGTAAGATGAGCATCGAGTATCCTAATGGCCGGATAATCGAGCGTGATTTCGACATTTTGGACCGCGTCTCGAAAATCCGCTCCGAATCGGAGAGCATAACGGACTATTCATACATCGGCAAATCCTATCGCCTACTTTCAAAACAGTACGGTAATGGCGACCTCATCAGCTATCTATACGACCAGGGCAGGCGGTTGACTACTAAGGAATCTAAAAATTCTGCTCAGGGCTTGATTAATAAGTATAATTATGGTTATAATAAGGTTAATATGAGAATGTATGAGCAGAGAGTGCACGACAGTAACAGGGGCGATTTATTCGCTTATGATGAAGTGTACAGGCTTAAGAACATCAAATTCAACAGCCCCGACCCTACCACGCCCGAAACCGACCAGTTCGAAAAACAAAAAACCTATCAATTCGATAAGGTTGATAATATCTTGAAGATAGTGCAGCAAACAGGAGGTGAAACCGATGAGATAGTGAACACCATCGAAGGTAATAATGTAAAATTGAACCAATACACCCGGTTTGATGAATGGGGCTTATCTTACGATCAAAACGGCAATACCACGCAGAAAGGCGTTCAGCAGTTTACCTATGATTACCGAAACCAACTTTTATCGGCGCAGGATTTAAACATCGATGTCAATTACAAATACGACCCCTTTGGCAGAAGAGTAGAGAAGACCACCGGCAGCAGCACCACGAAGTATTTTTACGACTTTAATCAAGTCATCGAAGAAAGAGACAACAATAATGCCGTAACCAAACAATATGTTTACGGAAACGGCATAGACGAAATCCTCCGCGTAGATAAATACGAATCGGGCAATCCAATACCCTACTATTATCATACTAACGCCATCGGTTCGATAACAGCTATCACAGACAGCAGCGGCGATTTGGTCGAAAGAATATCTTATGACACCTTCGGCATGCCGACTTTCAAAGATGCAAACGGCGATTTGGTAAACTCATCATCACTCGGTAATGAGTACCTGTTCCATGGCAGGCGATACGACAGAGCGGCAAACTTATACTACTACAGGGCAAGGTATTATGATCCGATTATGGGACGATTTTTACAGAATGATCCGCTGGGTTACTTTGACTCGATGAATTTGTACCAGGGTTTCAATATGAATTCTATTAATTTTATTGACCCCAACGGAGACTCATGGGGGCAAGCGATACATGAAAAAATACAGGAATTAGCATACGTAGCACATTCATATTATGCATCGAGTGATAGCGCTGCTGTACATACTGTTGGAGCAACCTTAAGTGATGTAGGAGGCGGTATGGGCTCTTTTTTCAACCTCGGTACGAATACGGGAGAAGCGATGTCTGACTATAATAGGAGTCAAAACACAGAATCATTTTTGATACTATCTGCTACGATTTGGGGAGAAACTAGTGAAGCTTTCCTTGCTGTATATGGCGGTCATAAATTTGCTAAAGCCAAATTAAAAGGTGGTTCGAGTAAAACAGTAACCCCTGGAAAGATGATAAAAACGGAAGAGAGTATGTTCCTGGAATCATTAGAAGAACGATTAAAAGCCTATAAAGCATGGAAGAAAAAGATCAAACTCAAAAATAACCAGAAGCCGACACCCGAACAATATAGAAAATTTAAAGGAGCGCACACATCTCGTGGAAGAGGCTCGACTCTCTATCCAAAAAAAATGACAGGCTTCCAGAAGATGGAACACAACGTTGATAAGATTTTAAACAAAGGGGTGCAAGACCACCATTTAATAACTAAAAAAATGGCAGAATATTTGGAGTATAGAGGTATGCCCGGTAATGCACTGCGAAAAAATAAAGGATATATATACAAATCGAACCCCGGTCAACATATAGGTTATGAAAAATGGCACAGGGCCTATGACGATTATATGCTTGATTTTATGGAAAGAAAATATAACCTCACAATACCTGAATTATTAGAAGAAATTCAAAAATATTATCAGAATTCAGCTATTGCTAAAAGAATTCCCGGAGTAAATCTTTTACAAAATTAGCATTTATGATATTATAATAACTGTCATTTTTTTTACAAAAAAGGAGGCCATATGATTTTTTATGTCATGAGCAGATTAAAAAGTTTATTCAATGAAAAAGGTTTTTATGAACTTGATTTTATAGGAAAAATTAGCATGGGTGAACTTTATAGATGTCCAGAATGTGATACTCCAATAGCTATAAAGCCAACTCTTCCACCATTCAATATTAAGTTGAAAGGAAAAAATTTTGGTGATTTATGTGCCGGTGTTTGCTATGAGTTTCTTGTTTCAAAAAGATTCGCAGCTTTATGGAAAGAATCGGGATTAATGGGATTGGAAATTTTAGACTATCCGGTAAATATCAAAAAAACCGGAAAATTCAAAAATATCGACACACCGGAATATATAATGGTAAGACCTGATGTAACACTTACACATCTTAATGAAAAGGAATCCGGTTTGATAATAAAAGATTCTGCGGGATGCAATAAGTGCAAGCTTTCAACGCGAAAAAAAGTGGAACGATTAAGGATCGATGAAAGCACCTGGGATGGGCAGGACATATTCTACCTAAGTGGGCTTTATGGTGTTTTAGTTGTAACAGAAAAATTTGTAGAATTTGTAGAAAAGCATCAATTTACGAATTTTGTCCTTGTACATCAAGATGACTATAATGAATGATTGTTGTCGTTGTCGCTTTGTTGTCGCTCGCCAATAAGCTATCCGGGCTGGATTTTCGGCAAAAAAAGGCGAACATCCTGGTTCAAGCGATTTGGGATTGAAAAAACGAAACATTTTTTCCGATGAAAAATCGGCATTTTGGCTGCG
>JAGLSW010000300.1 GCA_023135565.1 Candidatus Aminicenantota bacterium
TGCGGCGAAGCCGCTTATAGGCTCCCCGCGCGAGTGGGGCTGCACCCGTGGATGGGGAAAACATTATCCTCGATAACGCGGATGACCCGTTCGATTTCAGCATCCACCGTATCCCGGATCCCCGCATCGGTAATTAATACGCGGTCTCTTAAACCACCGAGCCATTCGCTGGTCTCCAAAAAAACACCGCCCATGCCGATACCCATATCATGATCGTCTTCTCCACATAAGATGCTCCAGACCAGGGCCCAACCCCTTACTGTGGCTTCCACGTTGTACCCGCCGCCGCCGGTGGCCAGTATGGGTTTCTCCAATTTGAGAATCTCCTTTATAATGCCTACGTAGGCATTATTGGTAAGATTCAAGTGAGCCAGGGGGTCGCCGGAAAGCGCATCCATGCCCAATTCCAAAATGATAACATCAGGATTAAACTTGAAAATCAAAGGCAGTGCGCCCCTACGGAACGCCCTTTCATATGCGGCGTCGTATGTGCCCACAGGCAGAGGTATGTTCACAGCATACCCTTTACCCGCGCCGCTGCCGGTGTCAGCTTCGGCACCGGTGCCGGGAAAAAGCGTTTTGCCGCTCTCATGCATGGAGATGGTCAGCACATCATTTCGTTCGTAAAAGGCTTTTTCCACCCCATCGCCATGATGCACATCTAAATCGAGAAACAGGACTCTCTTCCCGGCAGCGCTGAGTTCCACTGCCGCCAACACCACATCATTGATAAAACAAAAACCGGATGCACTCCCGGGACCGGCATGGTGAAATCCCCCTGCCGGGTTGAATGCCACATTCGCTTCCCCGGAAAGAATGAGCCGCGCACCGGTTAAGGAAGCTCCGCTTGCCAGGGAAAAGTAATCATACATACCGCGAAAAACCGGGCAGTCGGGCGTCCCGATCCCCATAGCAAAAGCCTCCGGCGGCAGCTCGCCTTTTTCAGCATTTTTTATGGCGTCTAAGTAGGCCGGGTCATGGAATTTTTCCAATTCCGCCCGGGTAGCTATTACAGGTTCTATTTCTTTGTTCCGGCTGCCTCCTAAAAGGCCCATAGAGCGAATGGTATTGCGGGTTTTACCGGCGCGTCCGGTATCGAAGGGACAATCTTGTGGATATTTAACCTCATCCCATTCCGGGGAGTAAAGAAAAACAGCTTTTAAATCTTTCATAATTTTACTAAGCTCCAATAGACAAAAGAACTGCAGCGCGGCAAGCGTGAAATCCTTAGATGTGTATACCGCACTTAAAGCTTCTAAGAAACTATTGTAGCAGAAACCGAAGGGCATTTCAACAGTGTCCGACGTAACTATTCAGTTTTGGAAAAAATGAGTCTGTCCGCGGTTCAATTGCTTGACTAAACGGGTATGAACTGTTTGGGAAAATGTGAACTGCTGCTTGTTGTCAAAAACTGGATAGTTACTTCCTCCGAAAAAGAAAAGAATTGAAAAACCCGGTTCTACTGCTCATATATAGCGCTTAGCGAGCCCGGACACACAACCTGTGGAACCTGGGGGTTGACAGATGGAGAAAATTATATTATAATACCTCTTACAATGAGGACGAAATTTTGGGAGTAAAAATGATCTTGAAAAAAGTTAGATACAGTATCTTTATACTGTTTATAGTTGTAACTGCCGTGCTGCTCCACACGACTATGGACTTATCCAACCAAAAAAAAGAAGACCACGCCTCGATCCAGGTATTGACACAGGAATTGGCCCAAATGGAAATAAAGGCAGCGGAATTAGAAAAGTATAAGAAAAATATGGCGCTGCACCAATTCCAGGATAGTATTTTCCAGTTGAGACACCCGGAATTCTCGGAGATCGCTAAAATAGTTTTCAAGAAAAGTAAAGAATATGGTTTTAATCCTTATTTGGTTATGGGCCTGATCCAGGTAGAAAGCAACTTTAAACCTTACGCCGTCTCTGTGGCAGGCGCTTATGGCCTGACGCAGGTTAACTATTCCGTCTGGAAAGATGAACTCGATATTAACTTTAACCGCATCTATAATTTGGAGTATAATATCGATCTGGGTTTAAAAATCTTAAAACATTATTATGAAAAAACCAACCGGAACCTGATTCAAGCACTGTTCCATTATAACAACGGTTATAAGCATAATAACACAGGATACAGCCTTAAGGTAATCTCTACCCGCTTCTACGCCAACAAAAACAAAGCCGCCGGCAAAACGGAAAAAGGAGACAAGCTCTCCATTTGAAGAAATTTATCGGCATAATAGGCAGTTACAACTGTGCAGTTTAGAAAAAAAATTTGCCTTTGGGTGAAGATTTTCTTAAGCAAAGGAAGTCGATCACCCAGCCGACGAGAGGCAAAGTATCGGTAAAAAAAAATGGAGAATTTTTTTCTTTTAAAAAGGCTTGATTTATGAAAAAAAAACCATATAATAGAAATGTCTTTTTTTAAAATTTAACTTGAAGAAAGCCTCCCGGCGGTAGGAAGTTGAGTAAAAAAAAATAACCGGTTCATACCGCCGGTTAACGGCAAAATGTTTCTTCAAGGCTGAGTTTGAAAATGGGTCGGTGACCCTAACCCGTCAGGCAGCCGCAGCGGTTGGGATATAATTTTTCCGCCGCCGCGTGTAAAGCCACAGGGTGTGTGATGTACAAAAGCGGTCTTTTTACAGCCCCGGTTTGTCTCATGCACCACGCCTTTTGCGAATAGAACCGCCATATAATGGCAGGAAAAATTGGAAAAATGGAAAATGAAGAACGGTTGAACGAAAAGAACGATATGGAGGCAGTAAGCCGCGGTAGTGAAACTGCCGGAGGTAAAGCGGATGTTTTTAGCCCGGTTAAGGAAAGCACAAAAGATAATATATTCCTGAGCGAATATTTTAAGAAAAAAGAGAGGATATATATCCCGGGTAAATGGCGCAGCGATTTTTTTGAGAAGCTCTTTGTCAATAAAAAAATCCTAATCAGGGGGTACAGCGGTTCAGGAAAAACCACCGCGGCTCTAACCCTGGCAGAGGAATTTGCGGCGCTGTCCGCCGCAAGGGGCAAAGTGCTGCCGGTATATTACATAGATTTAAGAACTCGCCCGACTATGCCGGAATTGATAAAAGGGATAGAACAAAAAACCGGCCAGCCGGCAGTGTTTATTTTCGATGAATGCCGGGAAGACCTGGAGAAAATTAGAACCGCGGGCAGCCTTATACGGGAAAATAGCGATACCGCAGATATTTACTGTATCTATATCTACCGGAAGTCACAGGATGAAGCTGTGATACGGGAAGAAGAAAAGGATTTTAACGGTTGTTTCGATAGTTCTTTTTTAGAACTTGAAACCGATGCTGAACTCTTTGGAAAAATTGCCGGCAGCGTAAAACCGGCCTTAAAAAAGATCGACAGCGCTGAACTTTATGATTTTACCGGAGGTGACCTATTTATACTGGATTTTGTCTTACAGGTTGTAACTTCGCGAACGGATTTCAAGAAAGTCAAAGAGAGCCGGGAAGAACTTTTCAAACGGGTAATCGAGTTTTATTTCGAGTCCTGGAGCGGTGGATTTGAAGCGCTGCCGGAAATAGCCTCCCTGGCCCAGTTCGATCTAAGTATCGAATCCGTTTATTACACAGGTATATTAAAGAAAATCAGCGCCGAAAACAAAAAATTAACGGCAGGGTTGACAGCAGGAATGGGTCAGCCTACCAGGTATTATTTTTTGCACGGTTCGCTGGCTGAATTGCTCTGCCGGGCAGCAGTCGTGAGCGATGCGGATTTTTTATCCGGCACGGCGGTAAATGCTGCTGCTTATTTCAAGCACCTAACAGAGAGCGGAACAACGCAGGGAAATTTCGATTTAGACCTGGGGAATTTCCTGTATAGTAAATTAAAATTATCCCCCGAAACCGGGGAAACCGATAAAATTAAGATAGAATTCCTGGAGTCGGAAGAAGTCTTCGGTTTAATTAAAAAGAACTTCGATAGAATCTCGCCCGGCTCATTGGGGAAGATATTACTCCTCTTAGAAAAGAGCGCCCGTTTTAATGATTATTTCCAGGTACTGCAGGAAAAAATCGCCGCCGGCGCCTACATCGATACCCTGGCAGCTTCCGGGTACTCCGCGGCGCGGAAATTTCTTACGTTTTTAGGAAAGTCCTACCCCGAAATATTTGAAACATTGAAGAGCCAATTGAACGGGGAAAAAATAGAGCAGTTGTGCCGGGAGATGGATTTCACCGGTTTTATCCGTTTTTCAGGTCTTTTTTTCAAAAGGGAGGATATGGAAGCGTGGCAGAAGCTGCTGGAAAACCTGGACGAAAACAGTATAGATCAACTCATCGACAGGACCGGGGCGGGAAAGTTCTCTTTGGCCGATCTGCACCCGGGATTGAAAGATTTGAGAGCAAAAGGGCTGCTGCAAAAAATTAGCGGCAAGGTAGGTGTTGGCGGATATTTAAAATTATTAGAGAATAACGGCACTTTCTTCGATTTAATCAGGCTGCTGCAGCATTCGTCTCCATCGCTGGCGAAGACTTTGGTAGACGGTCTCACCAATAATCTAACCGAAAAGCTGGTAGATAGAAGCATCGCAAGAAGATGCCCGCTAAATAATTTCCACCGGGACTTGAAACTTATAAAAAAACTATGCGATGGTTTTGAACGCAATTTCGAGGAAAAAATAGGCTTAGAAAATATGCTGCGCCTGTTGTTAAACAATGGCAGCCTGAGAGTATTGACCTCTTTAATCGGTCATTTTCACCCATCTGAAGTTGGCCGGTTAAAATTAATTGAAGCATTCAATGTGCTGCCTGAAGACCAGAAAGATGAGTTTTTAAGGGCAGGCGATATTTTTGAATTATGTGCGGCAATAGTTGGCCGCAGGCCCCTGGAAATTTTCCCTCCGGGTGACAAAACATTTACAGACGAAAGAGCAGCTCTTATTAAAGAGTTAATGGACAAATCAAGTTTCAAGAATATAAATCGCAGTCTAAGCTGCATAGAAAATTTTTCTAATGAAGAGTTAAAATCATTCTTTTGGGCGGCAGTCGGCGATTATGTAGACAATATTGGCGAAGAAACAATCGGTTATATGCCCTTCCCGGAGAAGATAGCTTTCCTGTCGATATTGAGCAGGCTGGACCGGCTCGATAAGAAAAGAGTAGAAAAAATCAGCGCCGGTTTGGATGAACAGGAATTTTTGCAAGAAAAGGATTTTCTCGGCACACTGCAATTGCTGCAGCATATTTTAACTGTTCATAATGCCGGCCCCTTGCTGCGGGAGGAGATACTCACTCTTGCCAACAGCGATAAGGTGGTTGATAAATTGGTAAAAGATACTTTATTGAGAACCTTTTTATACCTATGGAATACTTATACCCTGTTTCTCCAGGGGTATCCAGGCGATTTTAGCCAGTGGCTGAACCCTCATATCACGGACACAATATTAGAAATAATCGAAAAATATAAAACATCGAGGGCAAATGCGGAAGCAACCAGGCATTTACTGATGCTGGTGGGTCTGATGACTTACTTAGCCATCGAACCGGATCGTTTAAGGGGCATATTCCCCAGGGGCAAAAGGCTTTATTTGTCTAAAGAATTCTTAGACGATATCCTGAAGAGGTCTACATTTATTACCGGGTTCTTTTATTTAAGAGGCATCGAATTTTTTGTTAAGAAGCCGCTTTTCCCGAATAAGTGGAAAATTTTAACTCCCAGCCTTTATGGATTAAAAGTAAAGACCAAGGGAATGAGAAGAGTGGTTGAATCTTTTTTTAAGAGAATCAAAAAAAAAGACCCTTAACCGGGGTAGATGATCCCATGTAAAAGGGAGTTATGAGAAAAGAAGAGAGATTATCGCCTTTTTTTTCCGGCGCCACCGGGGAGTTAGGCGGCAGGATTAAGCGTTTAAAAGAAAAATATTTGCAGTCCTGGTGGGAGGCTGCGGGTACCCTGCCTCCTTTTTTCAAAACCTATACACAGGCAGAGCAAAAAGAGATCGAGGCGGAGTTGTCCCGTTTCGTGGATACCATGTTTAATTATATGGAGCAGAATCATCCGGCGGAAGCTCCCCGGCAGATGGATTACCGGGCGGCGATCTCGCAAACCAGGATGTATATGAAGCGATTGTTCGAGTTTTCCGGGATAGAAGTGGACGATTCTTTTGCCGATGGCATAGTGGTGTCAACCAGGATTTTTTTAGATAAGGTAAAAGCTTTTGATCCGGGAATGGACCCTGAAAACATTTACCAGGCGCTGCGTAATATCTGGGTGATGAACACATTACAGGTTTATTTCGGTTTAGAGATAGGGTGCACCGATTCGATGTTTGCTTACAGCATGCTTTACCCCTATACCGACAATATAATGGATGATGTAACCATCGCTTTAGAGAAGAAACTCGGTGTCAGCCGCGGTCTGAAGCACAGGCTCGAAGGGAAGCCTTATTCCCGGCCCCAGGGGATTGAAAAACAACTCGATGCCATGGTCGGATTAGTGGAAGAAGAATTTCCCCGGGAGAAATTCCCGGTTTTGTACCAGGGGCTGTTGGGCATTTACAATGCCCAGACCAGGAGTTTAACGCAGCAGAGGGGGGATGTGCCCCCCCATGTGGTTGACATTGCCGGTATTAGCTTTGAGAAAGGGGGTACTTCCGTTTTGGTTGACGGGTTCTTAATAAAGGGAGAACTAACCGGCAAAGAGGAAGACACCTGTTTCGGGTTAGGCGTTTTTTTGCAGTTGGCAGATGACATCCAGGACATCGCGGCGGATAAAAAAAACAGTCATATGACCATGTTCTCCCAGGCTGCCGGCAGGTGGGATCTCGATGTCCCGGCCAATAAGTTGTTTAATTTCATAGATATGGTGTTGGAACCGGGGCGGAAAGACCCGGTTTTGAAGAGAATGGATGACCTTTTTCGTAAAAGTTTTTTTCTCCATATAATGGAAGCGGTGGGAAAGAACAAGGATTTATACAGCAGTCGATATGTAAAAGAGATACAGGCACATTTCCCGGCCCGGTTTTCTTTTCTCAGGAAGATGCGCCGGAAGCTTCGCAAGATGCTGCGCAAGCAGAAGCAGGGGGCTTTTAATTTAGATGTAGTTTCCGCCGGATTGATGGCATTAACTTCGAGAGTGTACGAGTAGGAATTCGCTCGGAATTTTTTTTCACACGAAGTGGGCGGCGGCGCAGGGAGTCAATGAGGGGTATTTCTCAGGTTAGAAAAGCTTATCGTTCAACAAAAGTTTTGATCGAGCTTTTTCAACCCCACTGCGTGGGGAGCCTATGGGGAGAAGGATTGTTATCCTGTTGATCGCGATCTTTATCTCGTAGAGCACTATAGCGCTCATTAAAATTGACC